>NC_020299.1:600000-810172 GCF_000340865.1 Candidatus Kinetoplastibacterium oncopeltii TCC290E | reverse complement strand
GATATTATTTTGCAAACCAAGATAAATTTGTATTATAAAATATAAAAAAATAAAGTGGTCAGATTATACGATATGTGTACATAACATATAAACGACTTGATGAAATTAATTTCTTGGCCTAACATATCAACTTCCTGTTAAGTAAGTTTGTTGTATCTAACAAGCTATACATTATAGTTAATAAAATGTATTTTTACGACAATATTACAAACACGGATAATATTAGTGGTTACCATTTTTACTATGATACACTATACTCTTATTTTTGTTCTTTTAGTAGACTTCAAATGAAACGAACCTATCAACCTTCTGTCACACGCCGTAAACGAACACATGGATTTCGCATAAGAATGAAAACACGTTCTGGGCGTGCTATTCTCAATGCTCGTAGAGCTAAAGGTAGAAAACGACTAGCTGTATAAGTAAACTTAATATAATTAATAACATTGTTGAGAGTTGAAAACAAAAGAGCTAGGTTTCCAACCGAAGCTCGTTTACACAGCCCTAGTGAATTTAAAGCTGTTCTTAAAGGGAAAATTTTATCTCGTGGTATTTTTTTCTCTGTTAAGGCAGCTGATTCTATGTGCATTATCAAAAAAGCTCAGTCTAATAGTCGCTTAGGATTAATATTCTCCAAAAAATTTGCTCATAGAGCAGTAGTTAGGAATCTAATCAAAAGAATAATTCGCGAATCATTTCGAAAAAACAGACATATTATGCCTATAAATGATTATGTAGTTCGTTTGCATTCAAAAATTACCACGAAATCACTAATAGAAATTAAAAAGATAGCAGCTGTTGAAATAAATAATCATTTTTATAAAATCTCGAAATGCAAAACTTACTAATTATACTTATTAAACTTTATAAGTATTTAATAAGTCCTTTGATTGGAAACCAATGCAGATTTAATCCATCATGTTCAACATATGCTATAGATGCTATAAATAAACATGGGAATATTAAAGGAGTTTATCTAACTATTCTACGCATCTTAAGATGCAATCCATTCTCCAAGGGTGGAGATGACAAAATACCTTAAAAATATTTATTCAGTTATAACAATTCCTTTTATTAAAAGAAATCACTAAATATGGATATAAGACGAACTCTAATTTGGATTATTTTTTCTTGCTCTATTTTAGTTCTCTGGAACAATTGGCAAAGTGAAAATTATACGAAAACAAATAAAGAAATTTTTCTATCTGAGCAAGATAATAATAATTTACAAAAACATGTTCCCTCACTAAAAGATAGCAAAAAAGAAACAGTTAAATCTTACATTTATCTTGCCAAAAAGCTAATGGATGATACTGTCATTGTTGAAACTAATGTCTTCAAACTTACTTTTAGTAAAACAGGAGCTCAGTTAATAAAAGCAGAATTGCTAAAATATACTGATAAAAATGATAATAAACATACGGTATTATTAGATATAAATGACAATTTTTTATACACAATACAATCAGGCTTATTAGGAGCAGAAAATATACCAAATCATAATAATAAATTTGATTTGGTATCGAAAAAAATATCAGATCAAGATATAGAAATAAGTTTTTTTTGTGAATCTGGAGGAATTGTACTTACAAAAACTTTTATTTTAAATATGAATAGCTATGCAATAAAAGTTAAACATAAGATAACTAATAAAAGTGATGTATCAATAAATCCATATCTGTATTTACAAATATTAAGGGATAATAGCGACCCAACAGATAGTTCAAGTTTTTATAAAACATTCAATGGAATAGCTTTATATTCAGAAAAAGAAAAATTTCAAAAAATATCCTTTAAAGATGTTTCAAATAATAAAGCGAAATATATAAAAAAATCTGAAAATGGCTGGGTAGCTATGGTACAGCATTATTTTGCTACAGCTTGTATCCCTTCAACTGATTCTATTAGAACTAATGAGATTGTCGAATTAGACAGTGATAACAAAATTTTTGCAGTAAGAACCATAGAATCTCTAGGACAAATAGAACCAGGTAACTTTCATGAAAATTCTTCTTTTTTATGGATTGGACCTCAAGATCAGAAAAAAATGTCAGAACTATCTAAAGGATTAGATTTAGTTGTAGATTATGGAATATTTACAATAATAGCTAAACCTTTATTTAATTTAATGAATTTGATCTTCTCATTAACAAAGAATTGGGGTTGGACAATAGTCTTTCTAACTGTATTCATAAAGATAGTTTTTTTCCCTTTGGCATCAAAAAGTTATAGATCAATGGCGAGATTAAAAAAAATATCTCCTCGTATACAATTGATTAAAGAACAATGTGGAAATGACACGAAGAGATTTAACTCATCAATAATAGATTTATACCGTCAGGAAAAAATAAATCCGCTAGGAGGATGCCTGCCAATGGTTATACAAATACCTGTTTTTATATCTTTATATTGGGTTCTTTTATCAAGTGTTGAAATGAGAGGAGCTCCTTGGATATTTTGGATTAAAGACTTATCTGCAACTGATCCATTTATGATTCTTCCGATAATTATGATGCTAACAATGGTTGTTCAGATAAAATTAAACCCTTCTCCACCTGATCCAGTGCAGGCAAAAGTTATGATGATAATGCCTTTGGTCTTTGGAGGAATGATGTTTTTTTTCCCATCTGGATTAGTTTTATATTGGTGTGTTAACAATATTCTTTCAATAATACAACAATGGTTTATAACGAGAGAAACTCATAAACTCTGACATCTAACTTTATAAGATAAAGTGAGAACTGTTTTTATTTTTCTCACTTTATCAATACTATAATTTCAATAAATCCAAATCAAAAATGTTAAAAGACTTACCAATTATAGCTATAGCTACTGCGCATGGACCTGGTGGAATAGGAATAATAAGGATTTCCGGAAAAGAATTATTACCGTTGATGTTAAATCTTTTTAAAAAAGAACTTGAAGAAAGGATAGTACATTATCTGACTCTTAGAGACATTGATCAAGAAATTATCGATAAAGTAATAGTAATTTTTTTCAAATCACCCAGATCATTTACTGGTGAAGATGTACTCGAAATCCAATGTCATGGTGGTATGGTTATTCAACATCAAATTCTTGACACATGTATAATAAAAGGAAAAAATATTGGAGTCAGATTAGCTGATCCAGGAGAGTTCACTAGAAGAGCATTTTTAAATGGGAAGATTGATTTAATACAAGCAGAAGCAATATCTGATTTGATTAACTCCTCTTCTATAGCTGCAGCAAAAAGTGCTATAAAAACCTTATCCGGGTCATTGTCTTCTATAATAAAAGACATATCTAACGAGATTATAGATCTCAGAGTTTTGATAGAGGCAAATTTAGATTTTCCAGAAGAGGATATTAGCAATCTTCAAAAAAAAGATATAAGTATTTCGCTAGAATCAATAAAACTAAAGCTAAATAAATTAATATCTAAAGTAAAAGATAATCTTATACTAAAAAATGGTATAAATGTAGTTTTAGCAGGGCAGCCTAATGCAGGAAAATCAAGTCTATTGAATGCTTTATCTGAAGAAGAAATAGCAATAGTTACTCCATTAGCAGGAACTACTAGAGATAAAGTTTCCAACACTATCTACATAAAAGGAATACTAGTAAATATTACAGATACTGCTGGAATAAGAAATAGCAATGACATAATAGAAAAGAAAGGAATAGAGAAATCTTTGGATGCAATAAATAGTGCTGATATAGTATTGCATGTTATAGATTCAAGTAAAAGAAACGAGACCATGGAATTATATATAAATAAAAAAATTCCAAATAATACAAACATTATAAAGATATATAATAAATCAGACATTTTGGACAAAAAAAATCAAAATTGTTGTGATGGAATTTTAGTATCGTCAAAAAACGGCAATGGGTTAGATTTGATAAAAAAAGAAATATTAAAAAAAATAGAATCCAAGTCGTCAAACGAAGATGCTTTTTCAACTAGAGAAAGACATTACCATGCTATACAAGAATCAATAGAACACATAGAAATAGCAATATCTTACACACAAGAAAATTTTTTATTAGACATTTTAGCTGAAGAATTAAGGTTATCTCATCTGAATTTATGCGATATAACAGGACAATTCACTTCAGAAGACATGTTAGAAAAAATATTTTCTAGCTTCTGTATAGGAAAATAATTATTGTTAATAACATACGGAAAAAATATGAATAACTCAATAAAAAACAGCAAACTATTTTTTTATCCAAAAAGTATCATGAAATAAAACAGGCTTATTACAAAAGTTATCAATACATGCAACATATTGAATATTAATGATAATGAGAGGTTATGCACATAAAAACCTCTCTCTAATTATCATAATCATTTAAATAAACAATTAAATAATAAAAGATAATTAATGAATAATCCTTTTAATTTTGACGTAATAATCGTAGGAGGTGGGCATGCTGGAACAGAAGCTGCTTTATCTTCTGCAAGATCTGGTTCTGTTACTTTACTCATAACAGGAAACTTAGATACATTAGGACAAATGTCTTGTAATCCATCAATAGGAGGAATTGGTAAAGGTCATTTAGTAAAAGAAATAGATGCTCTTGGTGGATCTATGGCTTTATCTGCAGATTATGCCGGAATTCACTTTAAGATATTGAATTTATCAAAAGGTCCTGCTGTTAGATCTACTAGAGCTCAAATAGATAGATTTTTGTATCGTCAAATTGTTAGGAAAAAACTAGAAAATCAAGCGAATCTTTATATTATTCAGGAAACAGTAAATAGTATTTTAATAAAAAATAACAATATTTGTGGCGTTAAAACTAGCCTTGGAATAAGCATAAAAGCCAAATCCGTTGTGTTAACAACAGGTACTTTTCTTAATGGTATTATCCATATGGGAGAAAGTAGTTTTTCTGGAGGCAGATCTGGAGATCAAGCTGTAATATCTCTAGCTGAAAATCTAAAGGATCTTGGACTTCCACAAGGAAGATTAAAAACAGGCACTCCTCCTCGTATAGATGGAAGAACTATTGACTTTAATATGCTTCAGATTCAAGAAGGAGATTATCCTTTACCAATATTCTCGTTTATAGGAGATAGTAGCATGCATCCTAAGCAGCTACCATGTTGGATTACAAGGACAAACTCAATATCTCATGAAATAGTTAGAGATGCATTTTCCAGATCACCTTTATATAATGGATCAATCGAGTCTAGAGGTCCAAGATATTGTCCTTCTATCGAAGATAAAGTTACTAGATTTTCTGATAAAGATTCTCACCAAATTTTTCTAGAACCAGAGGGTTTGCATACTAATGAGTTTTATCCTAATGGCATATCTACAAGTTTACCTTTTGATGTTCAGGTAAATTTAGTTCGTTCTCTTCCTGGTTTGCATAATGCTCATATATTAAGATATGGATACGCAATTGAGTATGATTATTTTGACCCTAAGTTTTTAAAAGCTACACTAGAGACAAAGAATATAGAAGGTTTGTATTTGGCTGGTCAAATCAATGGAACTACTGGTTACGAGGAAGCAGCAGCACAAGGTTTATTAGCAGGATTAAATGCATCAAGAAGATGCTTGGATTTAGAACAATGGTCCCCTCATAGAAGTGACTCATATATAGGTGTAATGATTGACGATTTAATAACAAGAGGCACTACTGAGCCATATAGGATGTTTACATCCCGTGCAGAGTATCGCTTAACTCTAAGAGAGGATAATGCGGATTTAAGGCTTACTGAGCTTGGTAGAAATCTAGGTATTGTAGATGATAATAGATGGAATCTTTTTAATAAAAAACGTGATTCGATAAATCAAGAATTACAAAGATTAAAAAATACATCATTAAATTTTAATTCCTTAATTAAACATTACGACTATAATACATTAGGAAAAAATCTTGATAAGGATTTATGTATTTTCGATATATTGAAAAGACCAGGAATCAAATACAAAGATCTGATGTCTATTAAGGATTCAGGTTGTTATTTAGTAGGACCTGGCGTTTCTTACGATGATATTTTGTCAGATCAAATTGATATTCATATAAAATATTCTGGGTACATTTCTAAACAATTAGATGAAATAAAGAAAATGTCTGATAATGATTCCTATAAGATACCTAATAATATCGATTATCTTTCTATGGGTAATTTATCAATCGAGGTTAGGCAAAAGCTGAACGAATACAAACCTGAAACAATAGGTCAAGCTAGTAGAATTCCTGGCGTTACTCCAGCATCGGTATCTGTTCTGTTTGTTTATGTTAAAAAACTGAAGAGCTCAAATAATGGATCTATATAAAAATAAAGTCTTAGATGAATTTTTATCTGATGCTTGTTCTATTCTTAATATTAAAATATCTACTGATCAGAAAATATTATTGAGTAATTATTTATCAATGATTCAAAAATGGAACAGATACTCAAACATAACATCTATGAATGATTATGAATATATGCTAATACATCATATTATAGATAGTCTGTCTGTTCTGCCTTTTTTAGATTTTTTCTATAAAAAAAAAATAACAATTTGTGATGTTGGTTCTGGAGCTGGTCTTCCTGGAATTGTTTTGGCTATAATGCGACCAGATTGGAGTGTTATTTGTGTAGATTCTGTTTTTAAAAAAACATCTTTCATGAGGCATGTTGCGAGCACTAATTTATTATCAAATATTTTAATTTATCACTCTAGGATAGAAAATCTTAAGTCTCTAGAATGTGATATTGCAATATCAAGAGCTTTTTCTTCTTTGTCCAAGTTCACTGAGACTTCAGGTTTTCATGTTAAAGAAGATGGTATGTTATGTTCAATGAAAGGAATAGTTCCAAAAAAGGAAATTGATGATTTTTCATCTATGAAAGATTGGTGTATTAGTAGAATGGAGAAACTTATTATTCCTGGAATTTGTTCTCAACGTTGTTTAGTCATAATAAGAAGATTAAATAATAAGAAAATTTAGTTATTTAATTTAAAGATTATTAATCTCAGTCGTATTCTGTGAGTTGATTATAAATATAATGTTGTATAATTGCTTATCTATTTATTGTGATTTCATATTAATTTGTTATTTTTGTCACTATAGTTTGACTTTTAGAAAGAAATTCTTCACAATTTCAGATACTGTATAGGAGGGGTGCCCGAGTGGTTAAAGGGGGCAGACTGTAAATCTGTTGGCCTTGCGCCTACGTTGGTTCGAATCCAACCTCCTCCACCATGTTTATGTCGATATGGTTACCTATGAATCTTTAAATCTATATTTTTAGATTATTGTTGGTGAATGCGCGTATCTGTGCGGGTGTAGCTCAATGGTAGAGCAGAAGCCTTCCAAGCTTACGATGAGGGTTCGATTCCCTTCACCCGCTCCATAATGCCCATGTGGCTCAGTGGTAGAGCACTCCCTTGGTAAGGGAGAGGTCACGCGTTCGATCCGCGTCATGGGCACCAATATAATTTTTGGTACTACTTAACTTCACTTTTATTTTGGGGTTGTATATGGCGAAAAGCAAGTTTGAACGTAGCAAGCCGCATGTAAATGTAGGTACGATTGGTCACGTTGATCATGGTAAAACAACTTTAACAGCTGCTATTACTACGGTTTTGGCTACTAAATTTGGTGGAGAAGCACGAGCTTATGCTCAGATTGATGCGGCTCCAGAAGAAAAGGCTAGGGGTATTACTATAAATACCGCTCATGTCGAATATGAAACATCAGCACGTCATTATGCTCACGTTGATTGTCCTGGGCATGCTGATTATGTCAAGAATATGATAACTGGTGCTGCACAGATGGATGGTGCTATATTAGTTGTTTCTGCTGCTGATGGTCCAATGCCTCAAACCAGAGAGCATATATTATTATCTCGTCAGGTCGGTGTACCTTATATTGTTGTTTTTCTTAATAAAGCAGATATGGTCGATGATGAGGAGCTCTTAGAACTTGTTGAAATGGAAGTTCGAGAGTTATTATCGAAATATGATTTTCCTGGTGATGATACTCCTATCATAAAAGGTTCTGCAAAGTTAGCTTTAGAAGGCGATAAGGGCGAGCTTGGAGAGCAGGCAATTTTAGCTCTAGCAGATGCTTTAGATACTTACATCCCAACTCCAGAACGAGCTATAGATGGAGCGTTTTTATTACCTGTAGAAGATGTATTTTCAATTTCTGGACGTGGAACTGTTGTTACTGGTCGCATAGAGCGTGGAGTAGTAAAAGTAGGCGAAGAAATAGAGATAATAGGTATCAAGCCTACAGTAAAAACTATATGTACTGGTGTTGAAATGTTTCGTAAAATGCTTGATCAAGGTCAAGCAGGCGATAATGTAGGTATCTTGCTTAGAGGAACTAAGAGAGAGGATGTAGAAAGAGGTCAAGTACTAGCCAAGCCAGGATCTATTACTCCACATACGGAATTTACTGCTGAAGTATATGTTTTATCTAAAGAAGAAGGTGGCAGACATACTCCGTTTTTCAAGGGATATCGTCCTCAATTTTACTTTAGAACTACAGATGTAACAGGAACTATAGAATTACCAGAAGATAAAGAAATGGTATTACCTGGTGATAATGTTGCTATGAAAGTAAAATTATTATCACCTATAGCAATGGAAGAAGGATTACGTTTTGCCATACGTGAAGGTGGTAGGACTGTTGGCGCTGGTGTAGTATCTAAGATTATTGCTTGAAAATATAAATAACTCAGGCTCTTTCTAAAATGTTAGAGCTGAATTTTTAGTTGTATAAATTATTTATCTATTTGGATATAGGGGTATAGCTCAATTGGCAGAGCGTCGGTCTCCAAAACCGAAGGTTGTAGGTTCAATTCCTACTGCCCCTGCCATTATATAATATCCTTTTGAAGTTTTAAAATGTCTATATCGAATGTGGATAACTGTTTTAGTTATTTTGATAAAGTTAAATTTTTTTTAGCTTTATTTTTATTTTTTTTGGGATTAGTTTCGCTTTTTTGGTTTTCAGAAAGATCTATAACTTTTAGAATAATTGGTTTCTCTATTATTTCTTGTTTGTCTTTTGTATTGTTTATTTTTAATGAGATAAGCAGAAGTTTTTTTTCGTTTGGTAAAGAATCTTTTTCTGAGTTAAAGAGAGTTAGCTGGCCAGATCGTAAATCAGCTGTAAGAATGACAGGTACTGTATGTGTTTTTGCAGTTTTAATAAGTGTTTTTATTTGCTTGATTGATAAAATTATAGATTTTTTTCTTTATGGTGTTTTGTTAGGCTGGAGATAAGAGCATTTAATGGATAATAAGCGTTGGTATGTTGTTCATGTTTCTTCTGGTATGGAGAAAAATGTTTTAAAAACGATAAATGATAGAATTGATCAATCTGGATTGAGTTCATTTTTTGGTAAAATTTTGATCCCATCAGAGGAAGTTATTGACATAAAAAATGGGCAAAAATCTATTAGTGAACGTCGTATTTTTCCAGGATATGTTCTTATAGAAATGGAATTGACTGATGAAACATGGCATTTAATAAAAAGCACCAATAGGGTAACTGGTTTTCTAGGTAGTTCTGGAAATAAGCCTACACCTCTTTATAAAGGTGAAGTAGAAAAAATATTATCTCAGATTGAAGAAGGATTTGAAAAACCTCGTCCTAAAATCTTGTTTGAGGTAGGTGAAACTGTTAGAGTAAAAGACGGTCCTTTCGCAGATTTCAATGGCAATGTTGAAGAAATCAATTACGAAAAAAATAAAATTAGAGTTTCTGTTACTATATTTGGCAGGTCAACGCCGATAGAGTTGGATTTTGGACAAGTCGAAAAAACTTAATTTATTGATTTTGTTTTTTGGGGAGCTTTTCGAGCGTTATTACCCTTTGGGAGAATTTTGTGGCAAAGAAAATTGTTGGTTTTGTTAAACTTCAAGTGCCTGCTGGGAAGGCTAATCCTTCACCACCGATAGGTCCTGCTTTGGGTCAGCGTGGTTTGAATATAATGGAGTTTTGTAAGTCTTTTAATGCGAAGACTCAAGGTTTAGAGCCAGGATTACCAATTCCAGTTGTTATCACAGCTTTTGCTGATAAAAGTTTTACGTTTATATTAAAAACCCCACCAGCTTCTATTTTGATCAAAAAAGCTGCTGGAGTACAAAAAGGATCAGCTAAGCCTCACGTCGATAAAGTTGGTATTTTGACTCGTGCTCAGGCTGAAGAGATTGCAAAGATGAAAGAGCCTGATTTGACTGCTTCAAATATAGATGCAGCTGTACGTACTATTGCTGGTAGTGCACGTAGTATGGGTATTAAAGTTGAAGGAGTTTAATAATGGCATCTTATAAACGTGCTAAAATAATCAATAGTAAGTTAGATCGTTCTAAATACTATCCTATAGAAGATGCTGTTTCTTTAATAAAAGAAACAGCTAATGCTAAATTTGATGAATCTGTAGATGTTGCCATAAAACTTGGCATCGATCCTAAAAAGTCTGATCAATTAGTGCGTGGATCTGTAGTATTGCCTGAAGGTACTGGCAAGATTGTTCGTGTTGCGGTATTTGCTCAAGGAGAGAAAGCTGACTCTGCTAGACAAGCTGGTGCTGATGTGGTTGGTTTAGATGATCTTGCTGATTCAATTAAGGCTGGCCAAATGAATTTTGATGTTGTTATTGCATCACCAGACACTATGAGAATTGTTGGTACCCTAGGCCAAATCCTAGGGCCTAGAGGATTAATGCCTAATCCAAAAGTTGGTACTGTAACTGCTGATGTAGCTGAAGCTGTTAGAAAGGTTAAAGCAGGTCAAGTGCAATTTCGCACAGACAAGTCTGGTATAATACATTCTGTCATAGGTCGCGCTTCTTTTTCTGTTCAACAATTATATTCAAATCTGGTTGCACTAATGAGTTCGTTGCAGAAAAATAGGCCTGTTACAGCAAAAGGCATTTATTTGCGCAAATTATCCATTTCTTCGACTATGGGAATAGGAGTTAAAGTGGACATTGCTTCGGTAAATTATGATTTATTTAAATAAAGTGCTTTGGGCGCTATGTTTTGTATTTACAAGACATTTCTGTCAAAGATCGTTGGAGCAGAAATTTGCTTAATATTGTTTTAATTCCAACGTAGACGGCGTTCTGAGAGATTCTTGTTTTTTGATGAACTCAGTTAGACGCCGATTCCGGGTGACGTGAAAGATTATTTCATTTTTCTTAAACGTTTTTTTTATGGAGTATCCGTGAGTCTTAATCGTCAAGAAAAAGCGATAGTTATTGAAGAGATAACCGCAAAAATAGGTGATGCACAGTCAATAGTTGTTGCTGAATATCGTGGTCTTGATGTCGCTTCTGTTTATTTGTTGCGTAAATCTGCTCGTGATGCTGGTGTATATTTAAAAGTTTTAAAAAATTCACTTGCTCGTAGAGTTATTGCAGATTCAAGATTTAAGTCTTTATCAGATAAACTGGTAGGTCCATTAATTTACTGTATTAGTTATGATCCTGTAGCTGCTGCTAAGGTTTTGGCTAGCTTTGCAAAAAATAATGACAAATTGGTCATTAAAGCTGGTGCTTTATCTAGCTGTTTATTGGATTATGATGACATAATGGAATTAGCTATTATTCCTTCACGTGAAGATTTAATAGCTAGATTAATGGCAACAATGCAAGCACCAGTTGCTAAACTTGTGCGTACTGTTAATGAGGTTCCTACATCTTTTGTCAGAGTGCTGTCGGCTATTCATGACCAAAAGAATTTATCTTCTTAATATTTTTGCTTATTCATTAGCAAGACAATTTTGTCTAGCTTATAATTTTGGAGTTCTTTAAATGTCTTTAAATAAAAATGAAATTCTAGAAGCTGTCGCTAATATGACAGTATTAGATCTTTCTGAGCTTATTAAAGCTATGGAAGAAAAATTTGGTGTTTCTGCTGCAGCAGCTGTTGCAGTTGCCGCACCAGCTGGTGGTAATGCTGCTGCAGTTGAAGAGCAAACAGAATTTAATGTAATGCTTTTAGAAGCAGGAGCTAACAAGGTTAGTGTTATTAAAGCTGTTCGTGAATTAACAGGTTTAGGGTTAAAAGAGGCTAAAGATTTAGTTGATGGTGCACCTAAAGCAGTTAAGGAAGGTGTTTCTAAGTCTGATGCTGAAAGTATCAAGAAAAAACTTGATGATGCCGGCGCAAAATCTGAAATAAAGTAATTAGCTATAACGCTACCCGGAGTTGGTATGTAACTATCTCCGGGTTTTTGCGTTTCCAGGAGATTTTTGTTTCTAAGAGTTTCCTGGAAACGTGTTAACCTAGAACCGTGGTGGACGGTTCATGCAACTTCGAGTCGGAGTGTTCATGCCTTATTCGTATACCGAAAAAAAGCGTATTCGTAAAAGTTTTGCTAAGCGTGAAGATGTACAAAAAATCCCATGCCTTCTTGCTACTCAATTGAAATCTTATCAATCATTTTTGCAGGCTGGTGTTAATCCATCTATGCGTTCTGTTGATGGGTTACAAGCAGCTTTTTTGTCAATTTTCCCAATAATCAGCCATAATGGATCAGCTTTCCTAGAGTTTGTTAGTTATTCTCTAAGTGATCCTATGTTTGATGTAAAAGAGTGTCAGCAGCGTGGTTTATCTTATGCTTCTCCTTTAAGGGCGAAATTACGTTTAGTTCTAATAGATAAAGATTCAAATAAATCTAATGTAAAGGAAGTGAAGGAACAGGAAGTTTATATGGGAGAAATCCCTCTTATGACATCTGCAGGTTCTTTCATTATTAACGGCACTGAGCGGGTTGTGGTTTCTCAATTACATAGATCCCCCGGAGTATTTTTTGAACATGACAAAGGTAAAACTCACAGCTCAGGAAAATTATTATTTTCAGCTAGAATTATACCCTATCGTGGTTCATGGTTAGATTTTGAGTTTGATCCTAAAGATATATTATTTTTTAGAATAGACCGTAGAAGGAAGATGCCTGTAACAATTTTACTTAAGGCAATTGGTTTCCTAGATGAATTTATACTTTCTTATTTCTTTGATTTTGATACTTTTGAGTTAAAAAGCAGTGGTGCTATCTTAGAATTTGTCCCTGAAAGATGGAAGGGTGAAGTTGCTAGCTTTGATATTGTTGATAAAGAAGGTAATATTATATTAGAAAAGGATAAAAGAATTAGTTCCAGAGGTATAAAACTAATTTCTCAATCTAATATAAATACAATTACCGTATCGGATGATTTTTTGCTTGGCAGAATTATTGCAGAGAATATTATTGATTCTGAGACTGGCGAGATTTTGATTCGTGCTAATGAGGAGATATCAGAACAAACTTTAGAGACTTTAAGGAATTCTTGTATCGAAAATATTAAGACCTTGTATATAAATGATTTAGATAGAGGTGCTTATATTTCTCAGACTCTTAGAATAGACGAAACTGTTGATCAGATGTCTGCTAGAATAGCCATATATCGTATGATGAGACCAGGTGAGCCTCCCACGGAAGAAGCTGTTGAGTCTTTATTCGATCGGTTATTTTTCAGTGATAATACATATGATTTATCTCGTGTCGGAAGAATGAAGATAAATAGTAGGCTTGGCCGTGAAGATTCAATTGATAAAACTATCTTAACTGGTGAAGATATTCTTGACATTATAAAGTTATTGGTCAATTTGCGCAATGGAAACGGAAACATAGATGATATAGATCATCTTGGAAATCGTAGAGTTAGATGTGTAGGAGAGCTAACCGAAAATCAATTTAGATCTGGTTTGGTAAGAGTTGAGAGAGCGGTTAAGGAAAGACTAGGCCAAGCAGAGGTTGATAATTTAATGCCTCACGATTTGATAAATTCTAAACCAATTTCTGCTGCTATAAAAGAATTCTTTGGTTCAAGTCAGTTATCTCAATTTATGGATCAAACGAATCCTTTATCTGAGGTTACACACAAGCGTCGTGTTTCTGCTCTAGGCCCTGGTGGCTTAACAAGAGATAGAGCTGGATTTGAGGTGCGTGATGTCCATCCAACACATTACGGCAGAGTTTGCCCAATAGAAACTCCTGAAGGTCCTAATATTGGTCTTATAAACTCAATGTCTTTATATGCCCGTTTAAATGAATATGGTTTTTTGGAAACTCCATACAGAAAAGTTGTTAGTGGCAAGGTTAGTGATCAAATTGATTATCTATCAGCTATAGAAGAGAGTAATTATGTTATTGCTCAAGCGAATGCTGAATTAGATGATAATGGTGTTTTTATAGATGAACTCGTTGCCTGTAGAGAGTCTGGAGAAACTTTGTTAACAGCTCCAAGCAACGTTCATTATATGGATGTTGCTCCTTCTCAAATAGTATCTGTTGCTGCTTCCTTAATTCCTTTCTTAGAACATGATGATGCTAATAGGGCCCTCATGGGTGCAAATATGCAGAGGCAAGCTGTTCCTTGTTTATCTCCAGAAAAACCTATTGTTGGTACTGGCCTTGAACGTATAGTCGCTGTTGATTCCGGAACGATTGTTCAAGCTTTAAGAGGTGGTGTAGTTGATTATGTTGATGCCGAGCGTATAGTTATCAGAGTTAATGATGCAGAAAATATAGCTGGAGAGGTAGGCGTTGACATATATAATCTAATTAAATATACAAGATCAAATCAAAATACAAATATAAACCAACGTCCTATAGTAAAACTCGGTGATAATGTTGCAAAAGGCGATGTTCTAGCTGACGGTGCCTCAACAGATCTAGGTGAACTAGCTTTAGGTCAGAATATGCTGATTGCATTCATGCCATGGAATGGTTATAACTTTGAAGATTCTATACTTATTTCTGAAAAAGTTGTTTCTGATGATAGATATACCTCAGTTCATATAGAAGAATTAACTATTGTTGCTAGAGACACTAAGCTTGGTCCAGAAGATATTACTAGAGATATCAGCAATCTTTCTGAAGTTCAATTAAATAGATTAGATGATTCCGGTATTATCTGTATAGGAGCTGAAGTAGGTCCTGATGACGTTTTAGTTGGTAAGGTGACTCCAAAGGGAGAAACTCAATTAACACCAGAAGAAAAATTACTTAGAGCTATCTTTGGGGAAAAAGCATCTGATGTAAAAGACACTTCTTTGAGAGTTCCATCTGGTATGAGCGGTACTGTAATAGATGTTAGAGTTTTTACCAGAGAGGGTGTTATAAGAGATAATCGTGCTCAATCTATTATTGATGATGATCTTAAAAAATATCGTCAAGATCTAAATGATCGTTTACGCATAGTTGAGAAAGATCTATTCGATAGGGTTGAAAAAATATTATTGAATCGTGTGGCTAATGGTGGACCTTTAAAATTATCAAAAGGATCATTGATTACTAAAGATTATCTTCATTCTCTCGATCATTGGCACTGGTTTGATATTCGTCTTGAATCAGAAGAGTTTGCTAGTATCTTAGAGCAAGCAAAATACTCTCTTGAACAGGAAAGGAAACAGTTCGATTCTTTGTTTGAGGACAAAAGAAAAAAATTAACACAAGGAGATGAGCTACCTCCTGGTGTACTTAAGATGGTAAAGGTATATCTAGCAGTGAAACGCAGATTGCAACCTGGTGATAAAATGGCTGGTAGACATGGTAATAAAGGTGTTGTTTCTAGAATCGTTCCTGTTGAGGATATGCCTTACATGGCAGATGGAACACCAGTTGACATTGTTTTAAATCCTTTAGGTGTCCCGTCTAGGATGAATGTAGGACAAGTTTTAGAGGTTCATTTAGGATGGGCTGCTAAAGGAATAGGATCTCGTATTAGTGATGTCATAAATCTTGAATCAAAACAGCAAGTTTCAAAAATTAGAGATTATTTGTGCAAGATTTATAAATCTAATACTGTTTCTATAGACAGCTTGACAGACAATGAAGTATTGGAACTAGCTAATAACTTAAGGTCAGGTTTACCTGTTGCTACTCCTGTTTTTGATGGTGTAGATGAAAAAGAAATTCAAGAGCTACTAAATATAGCTTATCCAGATAACATTGCTGACAAGATGCAATTGACTAAGTCTAGAGCACAGTCTTGGTTGTTTGACGGTAGAACTGGAGAGAAATTTGAACGACCTGTTACTGTTGGATATATGTATTATTTAAAATTACATCATTTAGTTGATGATAAGATGCATGCAAGATCAATAGGTCCTTATTCTTTAGTCACCCAACAGCCTTTAGGTGGTAAAGCACAATTTGGCGGTCAGCGTTTCGGTGAAATGGAGGTTTGGGCTTTGGAAGCTTACGGTGCTGCTTATACATTACAGGAAATGTTGACAGTAAAATCTGATGATATTTCAGGAAGAACTAAGGTTTACGAAAGTATAGTGAAAGGAGATCATTTAATCGAGGCAGGAATGCCTGAATCCTTTAATGTTCTTGTTAAAGAAATTCGTTCTTTAGGTTTGGATATAGATTTGGAGCGTAACTAATGAAGGCTCTTATTGATCTTTTTAAACAGGTTTCTCCGGATGAGCAGTTTGATTCTATAAAAGTCAGTCTTGCTTCGCCAGAGAAGATTCGTTCCTGGTCATATGGAGAAGTTCGTAAGCCAGAAACTATAAATTATCGTACTTTTAAGCCAGAAAGAGATGGTTTATTTTGCTCAAAGATATTTGGGCCTATAAAAGATTATGAATGTTTATGCGGTAAATATAAGCGCCTAAAGCATAGAGGTGTTATTTGCGAGAAATGTGGAGTTGAGGTAACTGCATCGAAAGTTCGTAGGGAAAGAATGGGGCACATAGAGCTAGCTAGCCCAGTTGCACATATTTGGTTCCTAAAAAGTTTGCCGTCCAGATTAGGTATAGTACTGGACATGACACTACGTGATATAGAAAGGGTTCTATATTTTGAAGCTTGGTGTGTTATTGATGCAGGCATGACATCTCTAAAACGTTGTCAGATTATGACTGACGACGATTTTTTAGCAAAAACAGAAGAATATGGTGATGAATTTAAGGCTTTAATGGGGGCTGAAGCTGTACGCGAATTGTTGCGTACTATGGATATCAACCGAGAAATTGAAGTTCTTAGAAGTGAGATTAAAAACACTAATTCTGAGGCTAAAGTAAAGAAAATATCCAAAAGATTAAAAGTAATGGAAGGATTCCATAGGTCTGGTATAAAAGCAGAATGGATGATCATGGAGGTCTTGCCTGTATTACCACCTGATTTAAGGCCCCTTGTTCCGCTAGATGGTGGACGTTTCGCTACTTCTGATTTAAATGATTTATATCGTCGTGTTATAAATCGCAATAATCGTTTGAAAAGATTGATAGAGCTCAAGGCTCCTGAAATTATTCTTAGAAATGAAAAAAGAATGCTTCAAGAAGCAGTTGATTCTTTACTTGACAATGGTCGCAGAGGTAAAGCAATGACTGGTGTTAATAAGCGCCAGTTAAAATCCTTAGCAGATATGATTAAAGGTAAGGGTGGTAGGTTCCGCCAAAATCTATTAGGCAAGAGAGTAGATTACTCGGGTCGTTCTGTCATAGTAGTTGGTCCTCAGCTTAAATTGCATCAATGTGGTATACCTAAGCTAATGGCTTTGGAATTATTTAAACCTTTTATATTCAATAAACTTGAGATAATGGGACTTTCTAACACTATCAAGGCTTCTAAAAAGATGGTTGATAGTCAAGATCCAGTAGTATGGGATATCCTAGAAGAGGTAATTAGAGAGCACCCAGTTATGTTAAATAGAGCTCCAACTCTACATAGATTAGGGATTCAGGCTTTTGAGCCAGTTCTTATAGAAGGAAAGGCTATACAGTTGCACCCATTAGTATGTGCAGCTTTTAATGCTGATTTTGACGGGGATCAAATGGCTGTGCATGTGCCTTTATCTTTGGAAGCGCAATTAGAAGCTCGTACTCTTATGTTATCTTCTAATAATATATTGTTTCCTGCCAACGGTGAGCCATCTATAGTACCTTCTCAGGATATAGTGTTAGGTTTATATTATGCCACTCGTGAACGTATAAATGGTTTAGGTGAGCATATGTGTTTTTCTGATGTTTCAGAAGTTCAGAGAGCTTATCATAATAATGAAGTTGAGTTACAGAGTCTTGTTTCAGTTAGAATCACGGAATATGAGCATGGCAATGAAGATAATTTTTTTCCAGTTGTTCGTCGCTATGAAACTACTGTTGGTAGAGCACTGCTTTCAGAAACATTGCCCAAGGGTTTATCATTTTCTGTTTTAAACAAAACGTTGAAAAAGAAAGAAATTTCCCGTTTAATAAATTATTCTTTTAGGCGTTGTGGATTAAGAGCTACTGTGATTTTCGCTGACAAGCTTATGCAAGCTGGATTTTCCTTGGCTACTAGAGCTGGTATATCCATTGCTATGGAAGATATGTTAATTCCAAAAGCAAAGGTAAATATTCTTTCGGAAGCAAATCAGGAAGTGAAAGAGATAGATAAGCAGTATTCATCAGGGCTAGTAACTTCTCAAGAAAGGTATAATAATGTTGTGGATATATGGGGTAAAGCTAGTGATAGAGTAGGCAAGGCTATGATGGAATATATAGCTACTGAAACAGTAATAGATAGAAATGGAAACATTACCACTCAGGAATCTTTTAATTCTATTTATATGATGGCTGATTCTGGTGCTAGAGGATCTGCAGCGCAGATACGTCAGTTGGCTGGTATGAGAGGATTAATGGCGAAACCTGATGGATCTATAATTGAAACACCAATTAGTGCTAATTTTCGGGAAGGATTAAACGTTTTACAGTACTTTATTTCAACACATGGTGCTCGTAAAGGTTTGGCTGATACTGCTTTAAAAACAGCAAATTCTGGATATTTGACTCGTCGTTTAGTAGATGTTACTCAGGATTTAGTAATTACTGAATATGATTGTGGAACTTCTCACGGTTATAACATGAAGGCTCTTATTGAGGGTGGTGAGGTAATAGAGTCATTGCATGATAGAATACTAGGACGTGTTACTGCATCAGATATTGTTAATCCTGATACTAGAGATATTGTTATTCCTGTTGGTACTCTGTTAGATGAGAGTTTAGTAGAAAAAATAGATTCTCTAGGTATAGATGAAGTACGAATAAGAACTCCTTTGACATGTGAAACAAGGCGTGGTCTATGTGCTTCTTGTTATGGTAGAGATTTAGGTAGAGGTACTCCTGTTGATATAGGAGAAGCGGTTGGTGTTATAGCAGCTCAATCTATTGGAGAACCAGGAACTCAGCTGACCATGAGAACTTTTCATATTGGTGGTGCAGCCTCTCGCTCAGCTTTAGCTAGTTTTGTAGAAACAAAATCAAATGGTATTGTAGGTTTTATGGGTACCATGAGATATGTTACTAACCCTAAAGGTGAGCGCATTGCAATTTCTCGTTCAGGAGAATTGGCAGTTTTTGATGAAAACTCTCGAGAACGTGAAAGACATAAAATACCTTATGGAGCTATTTTATTAGTTGGAGATGGGGAAAATATTAAAGCTGGAATGAGACTATCATCATGGGATCCTTTGACCAGACCTATAGTATCTGAATATTCAGGAGTAGTTAAATTTGAGAATATAGAAGAAGGCGTTACTGTTGCTAAGCAAGTTGATGATTTAACAGGACTATCTACTTTAGTTGTAATAACACCTAAAACTCGTGGAAATAAGATTATGATGCGTCCGCAGATTAAACTTATTAATGAGTCTGGAGATGAAGTTAAAATAGCAGGTACGGATCATGCTGTAAATATAGCTTTTCCTATTGGTGCCCTTATTACTGTTCGTGATGGACAATCTGTATCGATAGGAGAAATATTAGCAAGAATACCTCAAGAATCACAGAAGATACGTGATATAACTGGTGGTTTGCCACGTGTTGCTGAATTATTTGAAGCTAGATCTCCAAAAGATTCAGGTATGCTTGCTGAGGTAACAGGAACAGTGTCGTTTGGAAAAGAAACAAAAGGTAAGCAAAGGCTTATTATTACTGATCTAGACGGTGTTTCTCATGAATTCTTAATTTCTAAAGAAAAACAAATATTGGTGCATGATGGTCAAGTAGTAAACAAAGGTGAAGTTATAGTAGATGGTCCTGCAGATCCACATGATATACTAAGATTACAAGGTGTAGAGAGTCTTGTTTCTTATATAGTAAATGAAGTTCAAGATGTTTATCGTTTACAAGGTGTAAAAATAAATGATAAACACATAGAAGTAATTGTTCGTCAGATGTTACGTAGAGTCTTAATCTCTAACCCAGGTGATACTAAATTTATTCCTGGAGAGCAGGTAGAGAGGTCAGAGCTATTAAATGAGAATGATCGCGTTACTTCTAAAGGAGAAATGCATGCAACGTATGATAATATTTTATTGGGAATTACAAAGGCTTCTCTGTCTACGGATTCTTTTATATCAGCAGCATCGTTTCAAGAGACTACACGTGTATTAACAGAAGCTGCAATTATGGGTAAGCGTGATGATTTAAGGGGTCTTAAAGAAAATGTTATTGTGGGCCGCTTGATTCCAGCTGGTACTGGTTTATCGTGTCATAATGCACGTAAGGCTAAGAACAGCCATTCTGACGAGTTGGATAAATCTCCATCTAGAGATTCTATCGATCCTTTTGAGAATGCTATTTTTTAATGATTTTTATGTCTGATTGTATACTGTATGTTTTCTACTTTGACAATCAGACATAACGAAGGTATCATCCTCATTTATATTTTGTTTTTATGATTGTGGTTAATTTGTCGATGCTATTGCTGTATTAGCATTGTTTTTTATTTTTATTATTTGCAGGTTTACTATATCAATATACCAGGTATTAATTGGGTTATTTTTGTTTTAGTTACCTGTGTTACTATTTTTGTCTGTAGAAGCATAAATAATTGTTAAACAGAAATGTAATATAAAGGGATTTTATAGTATATGCCTACTATCAGCCAGCTTGTGCGTAAACCGCGCGAGGTCAGCGTTATCAAGAATAAAAGTCCGGCCTTGGAAAATTGTCCTCAACGTAGAGGAGTATGCACTCGTGTTTACACGACGACTCCTAAGAAACCTAACTCAGCAATGCGTAAAGTTGCTAAAGTTCGCCTAACCAATGGTTATGAAGTTATTTCGTATATTGGTGGTGAAGGACATAATTTGCAGGAACATTCGGTGGTTTTAGTCCGTGGTGGTCGTGTAAAGGATCTTCCGGGTGTTAGGTACCATATTGTTCGAGGCTCACTTGATTTGCAAGGTGTTAAGAATCGTAAACAAGCTCGTTCCAAATATGGAGCAAAACGTTCTAAAAAATCGTAATGTTATAATGAAAATTATACATAGTGTATCCACTTTTTGTTAAGTGGTATGTAAGTGGCTGTTTTTTTAAGCAGCTTTGACTTTAATAGTTCAACTGAATTACACAAGGAAGTTAGTAAATGTCACGTCGTAGAGAAATTCCCAAAAGAGAAATTTTACCAGATCCTAAATTTGGCAGCATAGAACTAGCTAAATTTATTAACATCGTTATGTTAAGTGGTAAAAAAGCTGTTGCTGAACGTATTGTTTACGGTGCATTAGATCATATTAGCAATAAAACAGGGAAAACTCCTTTAGAAATATTTAGTCTTGCTATTAATAATGTAAAACCTATCGTAGAAGTAAAAAGTCGTCGTGTTGGTGGTGCGAATTATCAAGTTCCTATTGAAGTTAGGCCTGTTCGTAGATTAGCTTTATCTATGCGTTGGGTTCGTGAAGCAGCCAAAAAACGTGGTGAAAAATCTATGGATCTTCGTTTAGCAGGAGAATTAATGGACGCTTCTGAATCTAGGGGATCTGCCATGAAGAAAAGAGAAGATACTCATAAAATGGCAGAAGCTAATAAAGCATTTAGCCATTTCCGTTGGTAGTTAGGAGTAATATAACAATGTCTCGTAAAACTCCGGTAGAATACTACCGCAATATAGGTATTTCTGCTCATATAGATGCAGGTAAAACTACTACCACAGAGAGAATCTTATTTTATACTGGTGTTAACCATAAGATTGGTGAAGTCCATGATGGTGCTGCTACTATGGATTGGATGGAGCAAGAACAAGAGCGTGGTATAACTATTACTTCTGCTGCGACTACCGCTTTCTGGAAAGGGATGGCTAACAATTATCCAGAGCATAGAATAAATATAATTGATACTCCAGGTCATGTGGATTTTACTATAGAAGTAGAACGTTCAATGAGGGTATTGGATGGTGCTTGTATGGTTTACTGTGCTGTTGGTGGAGTTCAGCCTCAATCAGAAACTGTATGGCGTCAGGCAAATAAATATAAAGTTCCACGACTTGCATTTGTTAATAAAATGGATAGGACCGGCGCTAATTTCTTTAAAGTTTATGATCAGCTTAAATTACGTTTGAGAGCTAATCCTGTTCCTATAGTTATACCTATTGGATCTGAAGATAAATTTATGGGTGTAGTCGATCTTGTAAAAATGAAAGCCATCATATGGGATGAGCAAAGTCAGGGTACAAAATTTAATTATCAAGAAATATCTTCAGAATTAAAAGATCAAGCGGAAAAATGGAGAGAAAATCTATTAGAAGTTGCTGCTGAATTTTCAGAAGAATTTATGAACAAGTATCTGGAAACTGGTAATTTGGATGAATCAGATATTAATTCAGCTATAAGGGCTAGGACTATTGCTTGCGAAATTCAACCTATGCTTTGTGGATCAGCTTTTAAAAATAAAGGCGTACAAAGAATGTTGGATGCTGTTATTGATTATCTTCCTTCTCCTGTAGATATACCACCTGTTTCTGGTATGGATGATGATGGTAACGAGGTTCTTCGTAAAGCTGATGATAAAGAAAAATTATCCGCATTAGCTTTTAAATTAATGAGCGATCCCTTTGTTGGTCAGTTAACATTTATTAGAGTCTACTCAGGGATTTTAAAATCTGGTGATACCATTTTTAATCCGATAAAAGGAAAGAAAGAGCGTATTGGCAGATTACTACAGATGCATGCTAACAATAGAGAAGAAATTAAAGAAGTTTTATCTGGTGATATTGCAGCAGTTGTTGGTCTTAAAGAGGTTACAACAGGCGAAACTCTTTGTGATATGGATTCACATATTACATTAGAAAAAATGATATTTCCTGAGCCAGTAATATCACAAGCAGTAGAGCCGAAGTCTAAGAGCGATCAAGAAAGAATGGGTATGGCTTTATCACGCTTAGCTCAAGAAGATCCTTCTTTCAGAGTTCGCAGTGATGAAGAATCTGGTCAAACTATAATATCTGGAATGGGAGAGTTGCATTTAGAAATTCTAGTAGATCGAATGAAGAGAGAGTTTAATGTAGAGGCTAATGTCGGTAGACCGCAAGTTGCTTATAGAGAGACTATTCGAAAAATTTGCGAGGAAGCCGAAGGTAAATTCATTAAACAGTCTGGTGGTAGAGGTCAATATGGTCACGTAGTATTAAAAGTCGAACCATTATTACCAGGAGAAGGATATCAGTTTGTTGATGCTATCAAGGGTGGTGTTGTTCCAAGAGAATATATCCCTGCTGTTGATAAAGGTATTCAAGAAACTCTGCCGTCTGGTGTATTGGCTGGTTATCCTATAGTAGATGTTAAAGTAACATTATTTTTTGGATCTTACCACGATGTTGATTCTAATGAGAATGCATTCAAGATGGCTGGCTCCATGGCATTTAAAGAAGGCTTGAGGAGAGCTAGTCCAGTATTGCTGGAACCTATGATGGCTGTAGAAGTTGAGACTCCAGAAGATTATGCTGGTACTGTTATGGGTGATTTATCTTCCCGTAGAGGAATAGTTCAAGGTATGGATGACATCATGGGTGGTGGCAAAATAATAAAAGCGGAAGTTCCTTTGGCCGAAATGTTTGGTTATGCTACAAGTCTTCGTTCCTTAACTCAAGGGCGAGCTACATATACAATGGAGTTTAAGCATTATTCAGAAGCACCAAAGAACGTAGCGGATGATGTTATTGCAGCAAGATCAAAGTAAAATATATTGATGATATCATTCTTGTGTCTATTTTTAGAATGATGTTTATTTGAATTCAAGAAAGTTTAAGGAAGGGACATATGGCGAAAAGCAAGTTTGAACGTAGCAAGCCGCATGTAAATGTAGGTACGATTGGTCACGTTGATCATGGTAAAACAACTTTAACAGCTGCTATTACTACGGTTTTGGCTACTAAATTTGGTGGAGAAGCACGAGCTTATGCTCAGATTGATGCGGCTCCAGAAGAAAAGGCTAGGGGTATTACTATAAATACCGCTCATGTCGAATATGAAACATCAGCACGTCATTATGCTCACGTTGATTGTCCTGGGCATGCTGATTATGTCAAGAATATGATAACTGGTGCTGCACAGATGGATGGTGCTATATTAGTTGTTTCTGCTGCTGATGGTCCAATGCCTCAAACCAGAGAGCATATATTATTATCTCGTCAGGTCGGTGTACCTTATATTGTTGTTTTTCTTAATAAAGCAGATATGGTCGATGATGAGGAGCTCTTAGAACTTGTTGAAATGGAAGTTCGAGAGTTATTATCGAAATATGATTTTCCTGGTGATGATACTCCTATCATAAAAGGTTCTGCAAAGTTAGCTTTAGAAGGCGATAAGGGCGAGCTTGGAGAGCAGGCAATTTTAGCTCTAGCAGATGCTTTAGATACTTACATCCCAACTCCAGAACGAGCTATAGATGGAGCGTTTTTATTACCTGTAGAAGATGTATTTTCAATTTCTGGACGTGGAACTGTTGTTACTGGTCGCATAGAGCGTGGAGTAGTAAAAGTAGGCGAAGAAATAGAGATAATAGGTATCAAGCCTACAGTAAAAACTATATGTACTGGTGTTGAAATGTTTCGTAAAATGCTTGATCAAGGTCAAGCAGGCGATAATGTAGGTATCTTGCTTAGAGGAACTAAGAGAGAGGATGTAGAAAGAGGTCAAGTACTAGCCAAGCCAGGATCTATTACTCCACATACGGAATTTACTGCTGAAGTATATGTTTTATCTAAAGAAGAAGGTGGCAGACATACTCCGTTTTTCAAGGGATATCGTCCTCAATTTTACTTTAGAACTACAGATGTAACAGGAACTATAGAATTACCAGAAGATAAAGAAATGGTATTACCTGGTGATAATGTTGCTATGAAAGTAAAATTATTATCACCTATAGCAATGGAAGAAGGATTACGTTTTGCCATACGTGAAGGTGGTAGGACTGTTGGCGCTGGTGTAGTATCTAAGATTATTGCTTGAAAATATAAATAACGAAGGCTTTTAGCCTTCGTTTTTCGTTCTTTAGGAAGATTTATGAAAAACCAAAAGATTCGTATTCGCTTGAAAGCTTTTGACTACAAGTTAATCGATCAATCTGCTGCAGAAATAGTTGATACAGCAAAACGCACTGGTGCTATTGTTAGAGGACCAGTTCCTTTGCCAACCAGAATTCGTCGTTACGATTTATTGCGATCTCCACATGTTAACAAAACTTCTCGTGATCAATTCGAGGTTCGTACTCACCAACGTTTGATGGATATAGTTGAACCTACAGATAAGACTGTAGATGCATTAATGAGATTAGATTTGCCGGCTGGGGTAGATGTAGAGATTGCTTTGCAATAATTTTTCATGATATCTTATCATGTTGTGTTTTCTTATGCATGTATGTAATTGCTTATATATAATTTAACATGATAGAATCATATGCTTAAACAAATATAGATTGTTCATTATCTATGTTTGTTTTTGTTTATGTTTTTTTATTAAAACGTAGTACATCGGCCAATCGTAGCCGAAATGGAGATAATAATGTTGAATTCGACGTCTACGTCCTATAGATTAGGAATGTTAGGTCGCAAGGTTGGCATGACAAGAATTTTTACGGATGAAGGTGAATCTATCCCCGTAACAGTTCTTGATGTGTCAAATAATCGTATTGCACAAATAAAGTCAGTAGAAAAAGATGGTTACGCTGCTGTGCAGTTGGCATATGGTGTTGGAAAACCATCACGTATCAACAAACCATTGGCAGGTCATTACTCAAATGCTGGTATTGAATCAGGTAGATTGTTAAAAGAATTTCGTCTGAATCCCGTTGATTCTTTAGATTTTACTGTTGGCTCTGTTTTAGACATAAACTCAATTTTTGAGGTTGGGCAAGAAGTTGATGTTTCCGGGACAACTATAGGCAAGGGTTTTGCTGGAGCAATAAAACGCCATAATTTTAGTTCGCAAAGAGCGTCTCATGGTAATTCTCGTTCGCATAGAGCTCCTGGTTCTATAGGTCAGGCTCAAGATCCAGGTAGAGTATTTCCTGGAAAGAAAATGCCTGGACATTTAGGCTCTGTCTCTTGCACTATTCAAAATTTAGAAATAATTAGAATAGATTCAGCTAGAAACCTAATAATAGTTAGAGGAGCTGTTCCTGGTTATTCTGATTCTGAAATAGTTGTTCTTCCAGCTATAAAAAAAATCTTAAAGAAGAGGGGCTAGAAAATGGATATAAAGCTCCTTGATAATCAAGATCAGACTTCTATAATGAATGTTTCTGATCTGGTTTTTGGTAGCGAAGTAAATGAATCGCTGATTCATCAAATAGTAGTTGCATTTCAAGCAAATGCAAGATCTGGCAATAGAGCTCAAAAAGATCGTGCAGGCGTTAAACATAGTACCAAAAAACCTTGGCGTCAGAAAGGTACAGGTCGCGCAAGAGCAGGTATGACCTCTTCTCCTTTATGGCGAGGAGGTGGTCGTATATTTCCTAACTCTCCAGAGGAAAATTTTTCTCAAAAGATTAATAAAAAAATGTATAGAGCTGGAATCAGATCTATACTATCTCAATTGGTTAAAGAAGATCGTATATTAGCAATTGATTCTTTAAAGCTGGATTCTCCAAAGACCAAAGAAGCTGTCTTAAGAATTAAAAATTTTGGCTCTGAGTCAATATTAATAATATTAGACGAGATTGATGAAAATATTTATCTGGCTACTCGTAATTTACCACATGTAGCTATTATAGAACCGCGCTATATAGATCCATTATCGTTGATTCATTATAAAAAGATAGTGATTGCGAAATCAGTTGTTAATCAACTAGAGGAGATGTTTGGATGAATGCGGAACGCTTAATGCAAGTTATTTTAGCTCCAGTAGTTACAGAGAAAACAACAAATATTGCTGATAAATATAGACAAGTTACTTTTAGAGTTTTGTCAGATGCTACGAAAATAGAAGTTAAGGCAGCTGTAGAGCTACTTTTTAATGTAAAAGTAGATTCTGTAAGCATATTTAATAGAAAAGGCAAAGTTAAACGTTTCGGTCGTTTTATTGGCCATCGTCGTAATGAAAAGAAAGCTTATGTATCCCTTAGCGATGGTCATGAGATTAACTTTGCAGAGGTGGTATAAATGGCTATTTTAAAGGTAAAGCCTACTTCTCCAGGTAGAAGAGGGTTAGTAAAATTAGTAAACCCAGATCTTCACAAGGGTGATCCTTTTTTTCCTTTGTTGGAAAAAAAGAATCGCATCTCCGGTAGAAATAACAATGGTCGTATCACAGTTAGGCATAAAGGTGGAGGTCATAAAAAACACTATAGAATAGTAGATTTTTGTCGTAGTAAAGATGGAATATCTGCTAAAGTAGAGCGTTTTGAATATGATCCTAATCGTAGTGCACATATAGCACTTTTATGCTACGCCGATGGTGAACGACGTTATATAATATCTCCTAGAGGTCTCAGTATTGGTGACGTTTTAATGTCTGGTATTGAGTCTCCAATTCGTATAGGTAATACTTTGCCTATACGAAATATACCTGTTGGATCAACTATACATTGTATAGAGATGCGTGCCGGTAAAGGTGCTCAGCTGGCTAGATCAGCAGGATCATCAGCAGTTTTGCTTGCTAGGGAAGGTGTTTATGCTCAGATTCGTTTGAGATCTGGAGAAGTTCGTAACATTCATATAGATTGTCGCGCAACTTTGGGTGAAGTAGGAAACGAAGAGCATAGTCTTCGTCAGATAGGTAAGGCAGGAGCAATGCGCTGGCGTGGTGTTCGTCCTACGGTTCGAGGTGTTGCCATGAACCCGGTAGATCATCCGCATGGTGGAGGAGAGGGTCGTACTGGTGAGGCTAGAGAACCTGTAAGTCCATGGGGTACTCCAGCTAAGGGGTATAAAACTCGTCGCAATAAAAGGACTGATAATATGATAGTCCAAAAACGTAAGCGTAAATAATAAGAGGCGAACGAAAATGTCACGTTCTATCAAAAAAGGACCTTTTGTCGATCTTCATCTTATGAAAAAGATAGAGGCAGCCTTTGCAAATAAGGATAAAAAACCAATTAAAACATGGTCTCGTAGGTCAACTATTCTTCCTGATTTTATTGGGTTAACAATTGCAGTTCACAACGGTCGTCAGCAAGTGCCAGTTTATATAAACGAAAATATGGTTGGTCATAAATTAGGTGAATTTGCTGCTACTAGGACATTTAAAGGACATGCTGCAGACAAGAAGGCGAAGAGGTAATTAAATGGTAACTACTGCTGTTATCCGTGGAATTCATATGTCAGCTCAAAAGGTTAGATTGGTTGCTGATTTAATAAGAAATAAATCTGTTGCTCAGGCGGTTAATATATTAACATTTTCGCCTAAAAAAGCCGCTTCTGTTATTAAAAAAGCTGTCGAGTCTGCAATTGCTAATGCTGAGCACAATAATGGTGCTGATGTAGATGAGTTATATGTTAAAGAAATTTTTATTGACAAGGCTCAGTCTATGAAACGTTTTTCTGCTCGCGCTAAAGGTCGTGGAAACCGAATTGAAAAACAAACTTGTCATATTACCGTTAAGGTAGAATCCTAGGGAGAGAGGGTAATATATGGGTCAGAAAATTTGTCCTACAGGGTTTCGTTTATCAGTCTCCAGGAATTGGTCATCGCGTTGGTACGCTGAAGACCGTGATTTCAGTAATATGCTGGCTGGTGATATACGAATTCGTGAATATTTAAAGAAAAAACTTAAAGGAGCTTCTGTTAGCAGAGTGCTAATAGAGAGGCCAGCCAAGAATGCTCGTGTAACTATTTATTCAGCTCGTCCTGGAGTGGTTATAGGTAAACGAGGAGAAGATATAGAAATTTTAAAATCTGATCTTCAAAGGTTGGCTGGTGTTCCTGTACACGTTAATATAGAGGAAGTAAGAAAACCAGAAATTGATGCCCAACTTATTGCTGACTCCATAGCGCAACAGTTGGAGAAACGTATCATGTTTCGTAGAGCCATGAAACGAGCAATGCAAAATGCTATGAGATTAGGAGCAAAAGGCATTAAAATAATGAGTTCAGGAAGGTTAAATGGTATAGAGATAGCACGTACAGAGTGGTATCGTGAAGGTAGAGTACCATTACATACAATCAAGGCTAATATTGATTATGCAACTTCTGAAGCCCGTACAACTTATGGTGTTATAGGTGTAAAGGTTTGGATATATAAAGGTGATATATCATTTGCTAATGAAATATTGCCTAATGATGTTAAGTCTTTAAAAGAGGAAGATAATCGTAAGCCTAGACGTTCTTCGAAAGGAGATAGGGTAGATAAATCATCTCGTAATCGCGGTTCTGGAAAAACTAATCATCGTACTCAACAAAATAATAACGTTGCTTCTTCAGAAAATGAGGTAGGTTAATTATGTTACAACCGGCTCGTAGAAAATATCGTAAAGAACATAAAGGTAGAAATACTGGTCTTGCTACTAATGGAGCAAATGTATCCTTTGGTGAATTTGGACTTAAAGCTACTGGCAGAGGAAGACTGACAGCTAGACAAATAGAATCTGCTAGACGCGCTATTAATAGACATATTAAACGTGGTGGTAGGGTTTGGATTCGTATTTTTCCTGATAAGCCAATTTCTCAGAAACCAGCAGAAGTTCGTATGGGAAATGGTAAGGGTAATCCTGAATATTGGGTATCAGAAATTCAGCCAGGAAAGGTATTATATGAAATGGAAGGTGTTAGCGAAGAACTAGCAAGAGAAGCTTTCCGTTTAGCGGCATCTAAACTACCACTTTCCACTGTTTTTGTATCTCGTCGTATAGGTGCTTAAAGGAACGTTTATGAAAGCTAGTGAGCTTCGTTTAAAAAATAAAACTGATCTTAAGATTGAGCTTGAAAGTCTATTGAAGGCTCAATTTAGGTTACGTATGCAAGTAGCTACAAAGCAACTTGATAATACTAGTCAGATATGTAAAGTACGTAGGGATATAGCTCGTATACGTACTATATTGACAGAGGAAAGAAGAAATGGATAATTCTGTTGCAATTCAGAATACTAAACGTCAACGGACATTAATTGGAAAAGTTATTAGCAATAAAATGGAAAAGTCTGTTGTCGTTGTAGTTGAGAGAAGAGTAAAACATAATATTCTTGGAAAGATAGTAACTCGTTCTGTAAAGTATAAAGCTCATGATACCGATAATAAGTATAATGAGGGAGATACTGTAGAAATAAAGGAATGTAGACCAATTTCGCGCACTAAATCTTGGCTTGTTGTGCGTTTAATTGATGCTGCAAAAGTTATCTAGTGTCCAAATTTAGGTTTACTGTTTTTTAGTTAGTTGATTCTTGTGTTCTTTATAAAAACATGAGAGAATACCGGGAGATGTTTCTCTTATCTTAATGATGGAGAGACATTATTATGTTAAGATTTCAACCCATATCTGTTTGGCTAATACGCCATAACAGAAGAACGGGGCCAAAACTGACAACCATTAAATTAAGTTGTTAAGTTGGGATAGGAAAAATCATGATCCAAATGCAAACCACGCTAGATGTGGCTGATAATACTGGTGCACGTCATGTTATGTGCATCAAAGTTCTTGGCGGATCTAAGCGACGTTATGCCGGAATCGGCGATATTATTAAAGTAAGTGTTAAAGACGCAGCCCCACGTGGACGTGTAAAAAAGGGTGAAGTATATAACGCTGTTGTTGTTCGTACAGCGAAAGGTGTACGTAGAAAAGATGGAGCGTTACTGCGATTTGATAGTAATGCAGCTGTATTGTTAAATGCAAAGTTAGAACCAATCGGTACTCGTATCTTTGGACCAGTCACGCGTGAGCTACGTAATGAAAGGTTTATGAAGATCGTGTCCTTGGCTCCTGAAGTTTTGTAGGGAAGCTTTAATGAATAAAATTCGTAAAGGGGATGAGGTTATTATTCTTACTGGTCGTGATAAAAAGCGTCGTGGAATAGTTTCAGCAGTCGTAGGAAAGGAGCACCTGTTGGTGGATGGAATAAATGTTGTGAAAAAACATTTAAAAGCTAATCCAATGAGCAATAATCCAGGAGGTATTACCAGCAAGTCTATGCCTATACACATATCTAATGTAGCTTTATTTAATAAGATTACAGGAAAAGGAGAGCGTGTTCTTATTAAGGAATTAGATGGGATAAAGACTAGAGTATTCCGCTCCGATGGTTCTTCTGTAGATAATAAAGCGTAAGGAGCGAAGTATGTCTCGTTTGCAAGATTCGTATAAAAATACAGTTATAGATAGTTTAAAGTCCAGATTCGGCTATAAGAGTATAATGGAAGTACCACGTCTATCTAAGATTACTCTTAATATGGGTGTGTCTGAGGCTGTTTCTGATAAAAAAATTGTTGATCATGCTGCATCTGATTTAACAAAAATATCTGGACAAAAGGTTGTTGTGACCAAGACTCGTAAAGCTATAGCTGGTTTCAAGATTAGAGAAAATTATCCAATAGGTTGTATGGTTACTCTACGTGGTGAACGCATGTATGAGTTTTTGGATCGTTTAGTTTCTGTTGCTTTGCCTAGAGTTCGCGATTTTAGAGGTGTCTCTGGTCGTGCTTTTGATGGTCATGGCAATTATAATATAGGTGTTAAAGAACAGATCATTTTCCCCGAGGTCGAGTATGATAAAGTCGATACTTTGCGTGGAATGAATATTAGCATCACTACTACAGCGAAGACTGATGAAGAAGCGAAAGCTTTATTAACAGCCTTCGGATTTCCTTTTCGTAATTAATGGGATTACAAAGTGGCTAAATTGTCCCTGATAAATCGTGATATTAAACGTACCAAACTGGTTAATAAATTCGCTGTTAAACGTGCTCAACTGAAATCTACGATTGATGATCAATCAAAAGGAGATGAAGAGAGATATCAAGCTAGATTACAGCTGCAGCAGTTACCGCGCAATTCTAATCCCACAAGACAGCGTAATCGTTGTATTGTAACGGGACGTCCGCGCGGTGTTTTCCGTAAGTTTGGATTAGCTCGACACAAATTGCGAGAAATGGCAATGAGGGGAGAGATTCCTGGAATGATTAAGGCTAGCTGGTAGGAGAAATAGCATGAGCATGAGCGATCCAATTGCTGATATGTTGACTCGTATCCGTAATGCGCAGCAAACTGATAAAGTAAAGGTTATCATTCCATCTTCAAATATAAAAATAGCAATTGCTACTGTTTTGAAGGAAGAGGGATATATAGATAGTTTTGAAATTAAAGGTGTTGCTAATAAACCAGAAATAGAAATTATTCTCAAATATTATGCTGGACGTCCAGTTATAGAGAGGATTGATAGAGTTTCTCGTCCTGGTTTAAGAGTTTATAAAAAAAGTTCTAGTATTCCACAAGTAATGAACGGCTTGGGGATAGCTATAGTTTCTACTTCACACGGTGTTATGACAGACCGTAAAGCCAAAGCTAATGGTATTGGTGGTGAAGTTTTATGTTATGTGGCTTAAGGAGAAATTCTAATGTCACGAATTGCTAAATATCCGATTGATTTGCCTGGTGAAGTTAAGGCAATAATTGAAGGTAATCAAATTACAATAAATGGCCCTCTAGGTTCTTTAAAACAGTTCCTTGTTGATGATGTAAAAGTGGAGCTTATTGATAATAAAATAGTTTTTTCAATTGTAAGAATTTCAGAACAATCAAAAGCTATGGTAGGAACTTTACGTGCGCTTATATCTAATATGGTTATAGGAGTTAGTAAAGGTTTTGAAAGAAAATTAATGTTGGTCGGTGTTGGATTTAGGGCTTCTGTACAGGGAACTATAGTTAAGTTACAACTTGGTTTTTCTCATGATATTTTCCATCAGCTTCCATCTGGTATTGTTGCAGAAAGTTCTATTCCTACAGAGCTAGTTATAAAAGGTATAGATAAGCAATCTGTCGGTCAAGTTGCAGCAGAAATTAGATCATATCGTCCACCTGAGCCTTATAAAGGTAAAGGAGTGCGTTATGCTGATGAGAAAGTAGTGCTTAAAGAAGCTAAGAAAAAGTAATTTAGGCAAAAGAGGAAGGTATGAATAAAAGAAATTCTAGGTTGCGCCGTGCAATTCCAACTCGGCGAAAAATTAGTAGACTAGAGGTCAATCGTCTATCGGTATTTAGATCTAATTTGCATATTTACGCCAATATTTTCTCGCCAGAAGGTGATAGAGTTCTAGTTAGTGCTTCAACTCTAGAACCTGAAGTTAGGTTATTATTGAGCGAGAAGACAACTAATGGTGGGAATAAGATAGCTGCTGCTATAGTTGGAGCACGCATTGCAGAAAAAGCTAAATGTGCTGGTATAGACTCCGTAGCTTTTGATCGTTCCGGTTTTCATTATCACGGCAGAGTTAAAGTTTTAGCTGAAGCTGCTCGTGAGGCTGGATTAAAATTTTGATCGAGGATTTTATAAATGGCCAAAATACAAGGCAAGAATAACACGGAAAAAGATAACGAAGATGGCTTACGCGAGAAAATGATAGCCGTTAATCGTGTTAGTAAAGTTGTTAAGGGTGGACGCACTATGAGTTTTGCTGCTCTTACCGTGGTTGGTGATGGTGATGGCCGTATAGGTATGGGAAAAGGAAAGGCTAGGGAAGTTCCAGTTTCTGTCCAGAAAGCAATGGAGCAAGCTCGTCGTAACATGTTTAAAGTTTCTTTAAAAAGCGGCACATTGCAGCATGCTGTTGTTGGTAAGCATGGAGCTTCTAAAGTTATTATTTCTCCAGCTGCTGAAGGTTCAGGTGTAATAGCTGGTGGCCCTATGCGTGCTATTTTTGAAGTAATGGGTATCCGTAATGTTGTTGCGAAAAGTTTGGGATCTAGTAATCCATATAACCTAGTCAGGGCAACTTTTAATGGATTGCGTAATTCTATGACTCCCTCTGAAGTTGCTGCTAAAAGAGGTAAAAGTATAGAGGAAATATTAGGATAGTTCTTATGACTCATGATCAATTGAAGATTAGACTTTTACGTTCTACTATTGGAACTAATAAATCTCATAGAGAGACAGTTAGAGGTTTAGGGCTTCGTAGAATAAATAGTATAAGCATTTTAAATAACACACCTGAGGTTAGAGGAATGCTTAGAAAAGTAAAATATCTTATTGATGTTTCGCATGTTTAGGAAATCTCTATGTTAGAAATAAGATTGAATTCAATAAATCCTGCAGAAGGCAGTAAATTTTCTAGACGCCGTGTTGGCAGAGGAATAGGTTCTGGTTTAGGAAAAACAGCAGGTCGTGGCCATAAAGGACAGAAATCTCGTTCAGGAGGTTTTCATAAAGTTGGCTTCGAGGGTGGTCAAATGCCATTACAAAGACGATTGCCAAAAAGGGGTTTTAGAAAATTTGATGATCATTTGTATGCACAGATTAACCTATCAGATTTGCAGTCCTTACCAGTTGATGAAATTGATTTACAAGTATTGAAAAGTAGCTCCTTAGTTAAGGGAGAAGTAAAGTTTGTAAAAGTTATAAAATCAGGAAGTTTGTCACGCAAATTAGTATTGAAAGGTATTGCGGCAACAGCTGGTGCTTTTTCTGCTATAGAAGCTGCTGGCGGATCGGTAATAGTTTAAGGGGTATTTATAAAAGTGACTAGATGGCAATCATCGCAGAAAAGCAACTCTGGCTATTATGACTTGAAACGTAGAATTATTTTTCTTGTTCTTGCTATTGTAGTTTATCGCGTCGGTACTCATATTCCTGTTCCTGGAGTCAATCCTTATGTTTTGGCTGATTTATTTCAACAAAATCAGGGTGGGATAATAGGTTTATTCAATATGTTTTCAGGGGGAGCATTAGTTCGTTTTTCCGTGTTTTCATTAGGAATTATGCCTTATATTTCGGCTTCCATAGTAGTCCAGTTAATGAGTATGATATTTCCTTACTTAGAGTCTTTAAAAAAAGAGGGAGAGTCTGGTCGTAGAAAAATATCTCAATATACTAGATATGGTGCTGTTTTGGTTGCTTCCATACAAGCTTTTGGTGTTTGTCTTGTATTGCAGTCTCAACATGGGCTAATTATTGATAATAGTCTGTTTTACATGGCAACTAGGATACTAACTTTAGTTACAGGTACCATGTTTGTAATGTGGTTGGGTGAACAGATAACTGAACGTGGGATTGGTAATGGCATATCTATAATTATATTTGCCGGAATTGTTTCAGAGCTTCCATCTTCTTTATTTATGTTATTAGATATGGTTCGTGTTAATTCTATGTCTGTTCCATCAGCTCTTTTTATACTAAGCATAGTGTTTTTAGTAACAGCGTTAGTTGTATTTGTTGAAATGGGACAGAGAAAGATTCCTATAAATTATGCACAGCGTCAAATTGGTAACAAGTTGTATAGAGGACAAAGTTCACATTTGCCATTAAAATTAAATATGGCAGGTGTTATTCCCCCTATATTTGCTTCTTCTTTGATGTTGCTGCCAGGAACAATAGCAAGTTGGTTTTCTGGTGCTAGAGAAATTAGTTGGTTGTCTAATTTAGCTATTGCTATTTCACCTAGACAGCCTTTGTACATAGCTTTATACTCATTGTTTATTTTGTTCTTCTGTTTTTTCTACACTGCTCTTGTTTTTAATAGTAGAGAAACTGCAGATAATCTTAAAAAAAGCGGTGCATTAATCCCTGGAATTCGTCCAGGAGAACAGACATCTCGTTATATTGATAAAATTCTTGTGCGTTTAACGTTGATTGGAGCTATGTATGTTGTATTAGTGTGCCTTGTTCCAGAATTTTTAGTAACGAAATGGAATGTGCCTTTTAATTTTGGAGGTACTTCTTTATTAATTATCGTTGTTGTAACGATGGATTTTATGACACAGATTCAATCTTGTGTAATGTCCTATCAATATGATTCCCTACTTAAGAAATCTAATTTTAAGAGTTAAGGAAATGAAAAATTTTTATTGTTTTAAGTAGAAGATAATGTCTAAGGACGATGTCATACAAATGCAGGGAGAAATTTTAGAAAATCTTCCTAATGCAAATTTTCGTGTAAAGCTTGAAAATGGTCATGTGGTTCTTGGTCATATATCTGGTAAAATGCGTATGCACTATATCAGGATATTACCAGGAGACAAAGTAACTGTTGAGCTTACACCTTACGATCTTACTAGGGCTAGAATTATTTTCCGTGCTAAGTAAGTCAAAAATTATTACGGAAAGTTAGGAGTTAACGATGAAAGTAATGGCATCAGTTAAGCGAGTTTGCCGAAATTGTAAGATTATTAAACGTCACGGAGTAGTACGAATTATTTGTACTGATCCGCGTCATAAGCAACGTCAAGGATAGCATTTTTGTTATTCTTGGCTATAATTGATTTATTCAAGGAACAGTCATGGCCCGTATTGCTGGCATAAATATCCCGCCACAACAGCATGCTGAGATTGGTTTAACCGCAATTTTTGGGATTGGACGATCTCGTGCTTGTAAGATTTGTGAAGCATCAAAGATTTCTCCTTCTAAGAAAATAAAGGACATGACCGATGCTGAACTAGAGCGTATTCGTGAGCAAGTTGGATTATTTACGGTAGAAGGAGACCTTCGTCGTGAGATTCAGTTTTCAATTAAACGGTTAATCGATTTGGGCACTTATCGAGGAATGCGTCATAAACGTGGATTGCCTGTACGCGGACAACGAACTCGTACAAATGCACGTACTCGTAAAGGACCACGTAGAGCAGCTGCTTCTCTGAAAAAGTAGTAATTGAGGAATTTAGAATATGGCGAAATCTCCAGCAAGTGGCGCTTCTCGCGTCAGAAAAAAAGTAAAGAAAAATGTTTCAGATGGTATAGTGCATGTTCATGCTTCTTTTAATAATACCATTGTTACAATAACAGACCGTCAAGGTAACGCTTTGTCTTGGGCGACTTCAGGATCATCTGGATTTAAAGGATCCAGAAAATCTACTCCTTTTGCAGCACAGGTAGCAGCTGAAGCTGCTGGTCGTGCGGCTATTGAGTTCGGGATTAAAACTCTTGAAGTAAGAATAAAAGGACCAGGTCCGGGTCGCGAATCTTCTGTAAGGGCTTTAAATGCTCTTGGAATTAAGATTTCTAGTATCTCCGACATAACACCTATTCCACATAACGGATGTCGTCCTCCGAAGCGTCGTCGTATTTAAGGATAAAATAATATCATGGCACGTTATATTGGACCAAAATGTAAACTCTCACGCCGTGAGGGTACTGATCTCTTTCTCAAGAGTGCTCGTAGATCGTTTGATTCAAAATGCAAATCAGAATCAAAACCAGGTCAACATGGTCGAACATCTGGATCTAGAATCTCAGATTATGGTCTTCAAATGAGAGAGAAGCAAAAACTGAAAAGAATGTATGGTATTTTAGAAAAACAGTTTCGTAGGTATTTCGAAGAGTCAGAAAGACGTAAAGGCAATACTGGAGAAATATTAATTCAATTGCTCGAATCTCGATTAGACAATGTTGTCTATAGGCTGGGTTTTGGTTCGACTAGGGCAGAAGCTCGCCAGTTAATTAGTCATCGTGCAATTGAAGTTAATGGTCACATTGTAGATATAGCTTCATTATCAGTAAAATCTGGTGATATAATATCTGTTCGAGAGAAATCTAAGAACCAAGATAGAATCAAAGAAGCTATAAAATTAGCTGTCAGTATCGGCATACCTCAGTGGCTAGATCTCGATTCTGAGAAGCAACTTGGAACGTTCAAAACTATTCCTGATCGTTCTGATGTTGCTCGTGATATAAATGAATCTATGGTTGTAGAATTATATTCTCGTTAAGTTATTTAACTTTTAGTTCATTTATCTTTATTATTATTTTTTCAGCCTTATCGGTGTAACGAACTGAGGGTATTGAATAGGAAGTATGTATGTCTAATCAGGATTTTTTAAAACCAAGAGTTGTAGAGGTTGAGCCTATATCCCATAATAGGGCAAAAATTATTATGGAGCCATTTGAGCGTGGTTATGGGCATACACTCGGAAACGCTTTGCGTCGCATCTTATTATCTTCTATGGAAGGATATGCTCCAACAGAAGTTCAAATAAGCGGTGTCGTTCATGAATATTCGACGATTCCTGGAGTAAGAGAAGATCTTATCGATATATTAATGAATTTAAAAAACGTTATTTTTAAATTACATGGTCGTGATGAGGTAAATTTATCTATTAATAAGAAAGGTCCTGCTGCAGTTTTAGCAAAAGACATAGAACTACCACATGACGTTGAGATAATAAATCCTGATCATTTGATTTGTAATCTTACAGATTCAGGTCAATTAGATATGCATTTTAAGGTAAGCAAGGGTCGTGGATATATTCCTGGAAATATTCGTTCTTCTTCAGCTAGTGATAAGAAAGTCTCTATTGGTAAGATAATTTTAGATGCATCTTATAGTCCTGTACGTAGAGTTAGCTATAGTGTAGAAAGCGCTCGAGTAGAACAGAGGACTGATCTTGATAAATTGGTTATAGATATTGAAACCAATGGAGTTTTGACTCCTGAAGAATCTGTTAGACAGGCTGCTTGTATCTTAATGGATCAAGTATCTGTATTTGCATCTTTACAAGGAGCTCAAGAGTCTAATGAATCTCAGTCTTCTAGGAATACTCCAGGGATTGACCCTGTTTTACTGAAACCAGTAGATGATTTAGAATTAACTGTTCGTTCTGCTAATTGCTTAAAAGCAGAAAATATTTATTATATTGGTGATTTAATTCAGAGGACTGAAACAGAACTTCTGAAAACTCCTAATCTAGGTCGTAAATCATTGAATGAGATTAAAGAAGTATTGGCTACACGTGGTTTAACTCTTGGTATGAAATTAGATAATTGGCCACCTGTAGAAGTAGAATAACGTAATTGCATTGATAGTTTCCGTAAGATTAGGCTCATCTGATCTACTGTAGACTATCTAAGTTAAAATAATATGTTGAGCTTCGTATTTTAGACTAAGCTCTTTGGATACTGTAAAGGAAATTATTATGCGTCATGGTCATGGTTTACGCAAACTAAATCGCACAAGCAGCCATCGTCTCGCTATGTTTCGTAATATGGCTGTTTCTCTTATTCATCATGAGGCAATCAAGACTACTTTGCCAAAAGCTAAAGAATTGCGTCATGTTATAGAGCCTCTAATTACATTAGGCAAGAGTCCAACTCTTGCAAACAAAAGATTGGCATTTGCTAGATTGCGTGATCGAGATGCCGTAGTTAAATTGTTTTCAGAAATAGGGCCAAGATTTTCTAATAGACCAGGAGGTTATACTAGAATTTTGAAAACAGGTTTTCGTAATGGTGATAACGCTCCTATGGCTTTTATGGAAATGGTAGAAAGAGTAGTTTCTGAAAAAGAAATAATTGATTAACTGATTTGTATTCCATAATAATTATGTGGATTGCAGTAGATATTATTAATTATTTATATAAGAAAGCATGACTATATAATTACAAAAAATATAGTCATGCTAATTGTTGACAGAATTAATTACTTTGTTATATTTTATTTTGACTTTCTTAATAGTTCAGCAGCTTCTAATGCAAAATATGTTAATATGCCATCTGCTCCTGCTCTTCTAAAGCAGATAAGTGATTCTAATATGATTTCATCATTTCTTATCCAGCCATTTAATGAAGCAGCTTTTATCATAGAATATTCTCCGCTAACTTGATAAGCAAATGTTGGCATTCTAAATTTTTCTTTAATTTTAGCTAATACATCTAGATATGGCATTCCAGGTTTAACTATTAACATGTCAGCTCCTTCATTAATATCAGCTGCTGCCTCTCTAATAGCTTCGTTTATGTTACTTGGATTTATTTGATAGCTATTTTTATTTCCTTTTTTTAAATTATTTGTAGACCTTATAGCGTCCCTAAATGGTCCATAGAAGGCACTGGAATATTTAGCAGAATAGGCCATTATTATGGTATTTTTATATAAATTAGCTTCTAGTTCTTGCCTTATCACACCTATTCTACCATCCATCATGTCACTAGGAGCTACAATGTCTACTCCTACGCTAGCATGTAAAAGAGATTGCTTTGTAAGCATTTCAATAGTTTCATCGTTCAATACATATCCATTATTATTCAATATACCATCTTGGCCGTGTATTGTATAAGGATCTAATGCAACATCAGTCATGATACCTAATTCTGGAAAACGTTTTTTAATTTCAACTACTGTTCTAGGTATTAATCCATTAGCATTAATAGATTCAATTCCATTATTTGTTTTTAATTTAGAATCTATAACAGGAAATAATGCTATCGTAGGTATTTCTAGTTCTATACATTTTTCAGCTATTTGCAATATCTCATCAATAGAATAAACATATATTCCCGGCATTGATGATACTTGTTCTTTTATTTTATGTCCTTCTACTACAAATAAAGGAAATATTAAGTTATTAGTAGACAAACTACTTTCTGTTAGCATTCTAAGTACAAAATCACTTTTCCTTAGACGTCTCATCCTTGATTTTGGATATGATGGAGAAAAAATTTGTGAATTCATATCTATGTCCTATTTTATAATTAATTTCTTTATAATATCAGACGCATCTGATATTCCTATTTTTTTAGTAGCAGAAAATTCTACTATGTTTGTAACATTTTTAAATTCCATTAACTTTTCAATAGTTATTTTTTTACTTATAACACGTTCTGTATAGCTCAGCTTATCAGCTTTGGTAAGCATTATTATTATAGGTTTTGAAGTTACCAAATGAAGAAAATCATTGTCTAATGATGTAATGCCCCTACGCATGTCTATTAATAGTATTATTCCTACCAATGATTTTCTGTATTGAACGTATTTAGGTAAATTGTCCTCAAAATCAATTTTTTCCTGGTTTGATAGATTTGCATAACCATATCCAGGAAGATCAACTAAGTATCCAATAGTTTTATCATATTTTTGTTCAACAATGTTGAACATATTTATAAGACGAGTACGCCCAGGTGTTTTGCTCGAAAAAGCTAACTTTTTTTTATTTGTTATTTTATTGATTGCTGTAGATTTACCAACATTGGATCTTCCTACGAAACAGACTTCAGGTAGTCCATCTTTTGGTAAGGTATCGAGTGTTTTAGCAGAAGAATGGAAATATATATTATGTAGTATAGACACTTTGATTAGATAATTGCCTTAATATGATAGGTTGATATTATTAACAACTCAACAATACATTACTAATTATAAGACTTTTTGTTGAGTTGTATTAGCTTAAGATATGGTTGATTCTAATCTCAATAAATCATCTATTGTTTCTCGCCTTTTGATTATATAGTAATCTGATTCATCAACCATTACTTCTGCTGCTCGTCCTCTAGTATTATAATTACTTGCCATAGTCATGCAGTATGCTCCAACCGACTCAATCGCTAAAAGTTCACCCTCTTGCAATTCATTAAGGTATCTATTCTTAGCTAACCAATCAGAACTTTCACATATAGGACCAACAACATCGTACTCTTTTTTTATCCCATCTCTCTCTACTACAGTAACAATCTCATGATACGAATGATATAGTGCTGGTCTTATAATATCATTCATTGCTGCATCTACTATAGCGAAATTACGATCTTCAGATTCTTTTAGATATTGTATTTTTGTTACTAATATACCAGCGTTGCCTATCAAAGATCTACCAGGCTCAAGGATAACTTGTAGATGTCCTAAATTGTTATCTTCTAATTTATCAAAAACTTTATCGACAAGTTCTTTAGGTGATATACAAGACTCTTCCTTGTATTGGATACCTATCCCACCACCTATATCAATATGTTTTATCTGTATTCCAGAAGCATTAATTTTATTAATCAGTAATATAATTTTTTCTAAAGAATCTATGAAAGGTTTAATTTCAGTAAGCTGCGATCCTATGTGGCAATCTATACCAACTATCTCTAGATTTGGAAGTTTAATTGCTGTTTGATAGCAATCATAAGCTGTATTGATTGATACTCCGAATTTATTTTCTTTTAATCCAGTAGATATGTATGGATGAGTATTAGCATCTACGTCCGGATTTACTCTTAAAGATATGGGTGCTACAATACCAACTTTTTTTGCTATCTTTGATATATTTTGAAGTTCTGCTTCAGATTCAACATTGAAGCATTTAATCCCAGCCTTTATTGCTTTCTCTATTTCCCATGATTGTTTACCCACACCAGAAAAAACAATTTTTTTAGGATCTGCTTTAATAGCAAGTACCCTTTCTAATTCTCCACCTGAGACTATGTCGAAACCAGAACCAAGTTTTGAAAACTCTTTTAAAACAGCTAAATTAGAATTTGCTTTCATTCCATAACATATTAAACAATTTCTATTTTTGATTGCTTGATAATAACTATCCCAAGCTTCCTTCATAGCTTTTTTAGAATAAATATATAGTGGTGTTTCTAGTTTTTCTACAATAGAGTTCACAGAAATATTTTCTACGAACAAAAGATTATTTTTGAATTTAAAGTTATGATTCTTCATAATGTACAATTATTCTTTAAGTGTGTATTCTTATAGTAGCTTTTATTTGTAAGCATACTTATGTCGTAAATCTTGTTTTTATAAATTGGATCTTTTGAATTAAGTTGACATTTATATCCACATGAGCTAAGTGTACTACAAGTTAATATAACAGTGATTAATATAATGGTAAATTTCTTTTTATTAAGCATATATAAGGAAACAAATTAGTTTGACGTGGCATAATAGTTTTTGCTATTTTATATTTAATATTATTTATAATAAAGATTATGAAAGATTCTGATTTTAGTATTTTGATTGATAAGTTACTAGAAGATGTAGAAGATAGAATCAATGATCTATTTTCATCTGAAGTTGATACGGCCAAGAGTGGTAATGTATTAAGCATCAAATTTGATAATGGATGCAATATGGTTATAAACAGTCAGAACAGTATACAAGAGTTATGGTTCGCTGTAAGTAATATCGGTGGATTCCATTATAAATATAATAATGGTAAATGGATAGACAATCGTAATGGTTTAAATTTTACAGATCTATTATCAAAGTGTTGCACAGATATTATCGGTAGAGAAGTTATTTTAGAGTTTTAATCTTCAAATTTGTTTCGTATAACATTTTTTAAATCTTCATTGTAAAACTCTTCTGATGGTCTAATTTCCGATACAGCTATATCAGGTGGGAATTCTTTTAAATATAACTCATTATTATGCAAAATAATCCCATCTGGAATTTCTTCTTTTTCTTGCTCAGAGTAGTCTTTTATCACATCTTTCATGTAGTTAATCCATACCGGCATTGCTATATTGCTACCTGTTTCATTTAACCCTAGAGATTTTGGCTGATCAAATCCTACCCATGCTGTTGCTACTATATCTTTTATATATCCAGAGAACCATGCATCTACTGAATCATTTGTTGTTCCGGTTTTACCTGCTATATCATAACGATTTAGTGCTTTTTGGGCTTTAGAGGCTGTGCCATACTTTACAACACCTTTTAGTATATCATTCATTATATATGCCACTCTGGAATCTATAGCTTGATTATCTTGATTAGACACAATTTTATTGTGTTGCATGATAGTTCTGCCATAGCTATCAGTTACTTTCTCTATTAAATATGGTGGTATCAAATGTCCTTCATTAGCAAATATACCAAAAGCACTTGTTAATTGTAATGGTGTTACTAGTCCTGTGCCTAGTGCTAGTGATATGACAGCAGGTTGACGTGATTTATCGAAACCAAATTTCTCTAGATAATTTCTAGCATATTCAGGTCCTATATTTTGTAATATTCTTATAGATACCATATTTTTTGATTTATACAGACCATTGCGCATAGAAACCATGTCTTTTTCATACCTATGACCATAATTTTTTGGGTTCCATGCTTTTGATCCCGTTTGTTCCGCTGTCATATTTAATGGAAGATCAGAAATTCTTGTCGCAGGCGATATTCCTTTTTCTATTGCTGATGCATATATGAATGGTTTAATACTAGAACCAGGCTGTCTCCATGCTTGTGTTACCCTATTAAAGTTACCTCTATAGAAATCAAAACCACCTACTAGTGAGAGTATCCTACCATCTTTTGGTGATATAGAGACAAAAGCAGCTTGTAGGGTTGGCATATTTATAATTCGTAATTCTTCTCCTTTGTCTTTATATATATGTATTACTGAACCACGTCTTATTTCTTTTGATAAGTCACTGTTATTTATTTTAATAATAGCCTTGTCTTTCTTTACTGCCGTTATATATTTATCATGAGTTGATAAAACTAATGCTGCAAAGATCTCGTCACTGTCATTATACTTATCAAATATTTCAGTTATCCTATTTTCAGATAAAATTGATGACACTTCTAATTCTATTGGTATATCTATTTGTTCCTCAGGACCCAAGTATTTTGTTTTTGTATAATCAATTACTACTTTTCTTACAGCTTTATAAGCAGAATCTTGATCTTTTGACCTTATTGTGGTGTATACATTAATTCCTTTAGAATATAGATCGCTCTTGAAGTTTTTAAATAGCAGTTGTCTAACTAATTCGGCAATGTATTCACCATGAATTTCATAAATATGTTGTTTTTTACATGCATTGTATAGCTTTATGTTGGTATCAATTGCTTCTTGGTATTCATATGTTGTTATGTATCCTAGAGACATCATCCTTTTTAAAACATAACTTTGTCGCAACTTTGTCCTTTTGAAATTTGAAATAGGATTAAAAATTGACGGAGCTTTAGGTATCCCAGCAAGCATTGCAGATTCTGCTAGGTTAATTTCTGATAATGGTTTGTTAAAGTATACTAAGGAGGCAGCAGCAAAACCATAAGCACGATTACCAAGATATATTTGATTCATATAGAGTTCTAGTATTTTATTTTTTGTTAATTCAGATTCTATTTTTAAAGTTAGCATTAATTCATATAGTTTTCTTGAGTATGTTTTTTCTGATGATAGATAGAAATTACGAGCTAATTGCATTGTTATAGTGCTAGCTCCTTGAGTTTTTGACATGTTTTTCAAATTTGTTAATCCAGCCCTAATTATCCCAATCCAATCTATTCCCCCATGTTTATAGAATCTATCGTCTTCTGCTGCCAATATTGACAATTTCATTATGTTTGGTATATTTTGGAAGCTTAGTAGGCTTCTACGTTCTTCTCCAAATTCGCCAATTAATATATTATCTGAGCTGTAAATTCTCAAAGGTATTCTTGGTTTATAGTCTATCATTGCGCTAAGATCAGGCAATTTCCTCCAAGCTAAGAACATAAGTATACAAATTATAAAGATGATAGAAGCAAGTATGCTTATAGCTAGAACTATGGTATTCATCAAAAATCTTGGCAATATATATCTTTGTTTCATTATAAATATCGATAGTTTTAAACAGTTTGATTTATTAGAAAATATTAGAAACTTATTTAATTCATTTTAATTTTGTTCTTTATAAGTAATAATTAACTTATGATTAATTTAAGGAAATTATCTGAAATGGCTGATTTAGAGAGTATATTACCTGAATCTAGAAATCAAAATATGGAATTTGTAAATATTACAAAGGAAAATCTACCCTATGATACACCAATTTTTTTAATTGGAATGATGGGTTCTGGCAAAACCACTATAGGAAGAAATATTTCTAATATTTTAGATAGAAAATTCATTGATTTAGATTTTGCTATAGAAACTCGCTGCGGAGTAAGTATAACAACTATATTTGAAATAGAAGGAGAGCAAGGTTTTAGGAAGAGAGAGGAGGTAGTTTTATCAGAATGTTCTAATGAAACTAATACGGTACTAGCAACAGGAGGAGGTTCTGTACTTTCTCATTATAATAGAGAAATTTTAAAGAAAAGAGGTATCGTTGTATATTTTCAAGCATCAATTGATGACTTATTTCAGCGTACTAGTTTGGATTCTAACAGACCACTTTTAGCCAATACAAGTAAACCTTATGAAAAATTGAGAGATATATTGAGGCAAAGAGATCCAATTTACAAAGAAGTTGCTGATATCATCATAAATACCAGTGACACTAGTATTTATGCTTTAGTTAATAATTTAGTATCTATTTTAAAAACATACGAGAAATTTAAATGAATGTGGTTAATGTAAATATTACAAATGGATCTTACCCGATTAATATTGAATCTGGCAGATTGGATTATTTAGATCAGAGCATACCTGAAGATGCAACTTCTATTGCTATAGTTACCAACTCTACTGTTGGTGGCTTATATGGTAAGCGTGTTAGAGATGTATTGTTAAGAACAGGCAAAAATGTTTTCTATGTCGAATTACCTGATGGAGAAAAATATAAAGATTGGATTACATTGAATAAAATATTTGATTCTTTATTAAACTTCAAACTAGACAGAAAAGCTGTGTTATTGGCATTAGGTGGAGGAGTTATTGGCGATATAACCGGTTTTGCTGCATCATTATATATGCGTGGTATTCGTTTTATCCAAGTTCCTACTACAATATTAGCGCAAGTAGACTCTTCGGTTGGGGGCAAAACAGCTATAAATCATCCTATAGGGAAGAATATGATAGGATCATTTTATCAGCCTATTTCTGTAGAAATAGATACAGATGTTTTGACTACTCTTTCTCCTAGAGAAATTTCTGCAGGATTAGCAGAGGTAGTTAAATATGGCCTTATATTAGATTCTAGTTTTTGGGAATGGTGTGAGAATAATGTTAATAATCTACTTAGTTTGGATGATGTTGCTATAGAGTATGCGATTAAACGTTCTTGTGAATTAAAATCATATATTGTTGGTAAAGATGAAAAAGAGTCTGGTATTAGAGCTATACTTAACCTCGGTCATACTTTCGGTCATGCGATAGAATCTGGTCTTGGTTATGGTAAATGGCTGCATGGTGAAGCCGTAGGTTGCGGCTTAGTACAGGCGGCAGAATTATCAGGATATTCTACAGGGTTTAAAGAAACTGATATTGCCCGTGTAAGGTATATGATTTCATCTATTGGATGTCCCTTTAAAGCTCCAAATTTTGGTTTAAGTAGATGGCTTGAACTAATGTTGTTAGATAAAAAGAACGAGAATGGCGAAATACGTTTTGTGCTTATGAAGAACATAGGGGAAACAGTTATTCAAAACGTGTCTCACGATGCTATAGAATATGTTATAGCTAAAACAGTTACCAGCAAGATTTGATCTGAAAAGTATCATATAAGTTGATAATGTAGTATAGGTATGGTTTTATTTATTTTGAATTAATCTTTCTATGTCTATGCTACCTTATCATTTTAATTAATATTTAAATTATTTAGATGATCGTTTATGATAAATACACTCCGGTATAGCTATCTTTAGAGCTAGATATAGTCTCTATAGTCCCTTGTGCTACAACTGATCCTCCATTTACTCCTCCTCCAGGGCCAATGTCTATAACCCAGTCTGCAGTCTTGATTATATCTATATTATGTTCTACCACTATAACAGTATTGTTACAAGCTATTAAGTTTCTTATTATATTTAACAAAAATTTAATATCATGATCATGTAGTCCAATAGTTGGCTCATCTAAAATATATAGTGTTCTTCCTTGTGTTTGTTTTGATAATTCTATGGAAATTTGAACTCGTTGAGATTCTCCACCAGATAGTGAATTAATATTATGGCCTAGTGATAAATATGATAAACCAAGTTTAATTAGCATATCTATCTTATTAGTTATTCTAGGTATATTTTTAAAGAAAGTCTTTGCTTCTCCTATTGTTAGATTTAGAACATCGCTAATATTTAGTCCACCGTAGTATATCTCCAGAGTTTCTCTGTTATATTTACTACCTTTGCATTCTTCACAGACTACGTATACGTCAGGCATAAAATGCATTTCTACTTTACTAATGCCTGCTCCTTTACATAATTCGCATCTACCGCCTTTCATATTGAAGCTAAATCTATTTAGAGTGTATCCTCTTATTTTAGATTCTATGGTTTTAGAAAAAAGCTCTCTAATTGTAGTAAAGATCCCGCAATATGTTGCAATATTACTATTAGTTGTACCATTACTATTAATGCTATTCTGATCTATTTTTATTATATAATCAAAAAACTCAGCTCCACGAAGTGCTTCATATCTATCAGAAAATTCTTTATAACCAGATAAGTTATTTGTTACTCCATATTGAATTATGTCGTTTACTAGAGTTGATTTTCCGGATCCAGATACCCCAGTAATACAAGTTAGATATCCTATTGGTATATGTACATCTATGTATTTTAAGTTATTGAATTTTGCTTTTTCTATTATTAGCCATTTAGTTTTATTGTTTACACATTTATTAGAAACTTTTTTGTAATCATTGTTGTTTAAATAGAATCCAGTTAATGAGTTATGGTTATCGATTATTTGTTTTGGTGTTCCTTGGGCTGTTACAAATCCACCATTTTTACCTCCCTCCGGACCCATATCTATAATCCAGTCTGCTGATGATATAATTTCTTTATCGTGCTCTATAATGATTATACTGTTACCTAAATCTCTTAGGTTTTTTAATGCTTCTATAAGTATTTTTGTATCATGTTTATGTAGTCCTTGTGATGGTTCATCAAGTATGTAAGTTATACCGATTAAACCTGAGCATATTTGACTAGAGAGTTTGATTCTCTGTGCCTCTCCACCAGAAATTGTATTTATACTTCTTCCTAATGATAAATATCCTAATCCCATTTTTATCAAAAAAGATAAGCGAGGGAGTATACGCTTTAATATCGGATGAGATATGAGGTTTTCTTGTTTTTCTAGCTTTTTAAAAAATAGCAAACAATCATCTATAGACATTGATTCAATTTCAGTTATTGAAAGACCACTATCTTTTTTGTTTGATTCATTATTATTATATAATATGACATGTCGAGCTTCTAAGCACAATTTAGCACCGTTGCATTCTAAACATGGCCTTATTTTTAGACATTTATTTAATAACGACTTCAAATAACTTGATTTGCTTTCTCTAAATAAATTCTCTAGAAAAGTAATTATCTCTTCTGATGAAATATTTATGTTTCTTTTTAATCCACAAGATTCTTTTATTCGACTTAGAACTAGATCTTTTTTATTTATATTAATAGAGTCAAATAATTTTTCATTATTCAACCCATATATTTCATGAAATTCATCAATATTAATGCCAGTTTTTAAGCAAAATATTTCTAATATTTCTGATAAATTATTATTTTCGACAATAGATTTGTCGAAGTAATATTCGATACCTATACCCTTGCATTTTTTACAATATCCTTTACTGCTATTAAAATTAAACAAACTTGGCTCAAGTATATTTATAAAATAATTGCAAATTGGGCATGAATGAACTGTTGAGAAAATTTTATCTTTCCCATCACTTAAATTCTTTATTAATACATGACCTATGCCTAACTTAGTTGCTATTTCGAAACTAGATGATAAGCGATCTTTATTGTTTTCTTTAATTTTTAGTCGGTCTATAACCACATATATCTTGCTAGTACAAGCTAATTTTTTATTAGTTATAGCTTCTTCTATTTCCATTAATTGATTATCTATATATAATCTTAAGAATCCTTGTGACAATAAGTTTTTACATATTGTTTCCAGTGATGCATAGTCATTTTTTGTGACAGGGGATAATATCAATATATCACTGTTTATAGGTAAGGACATTGTCCAATCAGTTATTTGGCTAATAGTTTTGACTATCAATGGTTGATTATGTTCCGGACAAAAAGGTACACCAATTTTTGCAAATAATAATCTTATGTAATCATTTATTTCTGTTACTGTACCAACAGTATTTCTTGTGTTCTTGTAGTTTGTTTTTTGTTTGATTGCAATGGCTGGTGATAATCCTTCTATTAAATCAACATCAGGCTGTTTTAGCATATGGACAAATTGTCTAAAACTAGTTGGCATGTTCTCTATGTATTTTCTTTGACTTTCTGAATATATAGTATCAAATACTAGTGAAGATTTTCCAGATCCTGATACTCCAGTGACAACTACTAATTTATAGTGAGGAATGTCAATGTTTATATTTTTTAAATTATTAGTACGTGCACCTTGTATATGAATATAACTCATTATAAAATTTTCACTGAAGGTAAATATTATATTCTATCCCTAAATAAAATATCAGGATATTTGATTTATTAAGATTAGGGAATTTATTTTTAAGTTAATTCATATGTTAGATGATATCTAGTGATATAAACAATGTATTCTAGTTGCTATTAAATACTACCAAAATTTATTTAATTTAATAATAGTTAGAAGCAAATCTTATTAATAACTTGGAGTGATTATAGTGGCATCTGTTAATAAAGTTATACTTTTAGGAAATTTAGGACGTGATCCTGAGTTGAGATATACACCTGAAGGTTCTGCGATCTGTAACTTGTCTATAGCGACAACATCTCAGTGGAAAGATAGAAATAGTGGAGAAAGGAAAGAAGAGACTGAATGGCATAGAGTTGTTTTATATAATAGATTAGCAGAAATAGCAGGAGAATTTTTAAAAAAAGGAAAACCTGTATACTTGGAAGGAAAGCTAAAAACAAGGAAATGGCAGGATAAAGATACTGGATCTGATAGATATATAACTGAAATAGTTGTTGATCAAATGCAGATGTTAGGTAACAAGGATACAGTTGTCACTGAAACTACGGGAAACATCTCTCGTCAAACAGGAAATATTTCTAATAATGAAAGTAATGCTATGAAAATCTCAGAAATGGAAGATGATATTCCATTTTAATATTTGCAAATCTAATACTAATGAAAATGTTACAATATAATTTATAAGAAAAGATTAAATATGACTAATTCTCAGCAAAATCGAAAAAACATACCTTTCATTAAAGAATCCAAAGGAAAAAGAAAGTTAGTAATGTTGACAGCATATACTTCTTCAATTGCTAATCATATTGATCCTTATGTGGATATTATATTGGTTGGCGATTCATTAGGAATGGTCATATATGGTTTTAGCGATACATTGTCAGTATCATTGGATATGATGATAGCACATGGAGCTGCTGTATCTAGAAGTTCTAAAAATGCTTGTGTTATCGTTGATATGCCATTTGGATCTTATCAAGAATCAAAATCACAAGCATTTAGAAATGCAGCCCGTATTTTGTCAGAGACTAAAGCTAGTGGAGTTAAACTAGAAGGTGGGGAAGAAATGGCAGAAACAATCTATTTTCTGAACAAAAGAGGTATACCAGTAATGGGTCATATAGGATTAATGCCTCAAAAATTTAATATTTCTGGAGGATTTAAAGCTATTGGACCAAATCAACATGTTATCGATAACATAGTGTCAGAAGCTATTGCATTAGAGCAATCTGGAGCATTTGCTTTAGTATTAGAATGTGTCGCTGAGTCTATAGGTAAAAAAGTGACAGAGGCAGTAAATATTCCTGTAATTGGTATAGGAGCATCTTCAGATTGCGATGGTCAAGTTCTTGTAGTGGATGATATACTAGGTATGAATACCAGTTTCTCTTTAAAATTTGTAAAAACCTATGCAAATTTAGGAGAAAATATACAACATGCAGCCAAATGTTTTGCTGAGGAAGTCCGTGCTGGCGTATTCCCTGATAAAGAAAATTATTTCTTTTCTAAAAGATAGAAATGACTATGTTGTAAATATAGTTCCTGTCAGTGAACAGGATAATAGAATTATACCGACCCAGATATTTTGAATAAATAGGTAAAAATTTTTTTTCTGATTTTTTGGTTGGAAATTAAATATCTGCCAGATGAAGTGAAAAAAAATAATTGCTATACCATAATAATAGCTAAAATTTAGCTTTAAATTGTGACCTGCTAGAATCCAAAATATTATTGCCAGTATGTAAAATAAAGATATAAAGATTTTTCCATTATCTGAGAACAAAACGGCTGTTGATTTTAATCCTATAGCTTCATCACAGTCTGCATCTACATATGCATATATACTGTCATAACCTATTTGCCAAAATATTGCTCCTAGCCACAATAAAAAAGCATTTAAAGTAACAAAGTGAGTTACTTCTGACCATGCAATCAATATTCCCCAATTGAAGCATATTCCAAGAATGATTTGTGGCCAGTAAGTAAATCTCTTACATAAAGGATATATTATAACTATTGGAATCAATATTATACTTAGCAATTTGCTGGTTGAATTTATAAAAAGTAACAGCGATGAGCATGTTAATAGTTGTACCAAAAGAAAGGTGATTGCTTTTTTTTGAGTTATACTTCCAGTAGCTAAAGGTCTGAGACATGTTCTGGTAACTTTTTTATCAAATTCTTGATCACAAATATCGTTAAATGTACATCCTATGCTTCTCATTAATATTGCTCCGATGGAAAAAATAATGATATTTCTGATAGAAGGTATTCCATCGGAGCATATTATAAGAGCACTGAAACATGGTAGTATAGTTAGCCATATACCTATGGGTCTATCTAAACGACAAAGTATAATGAAAGGTAGCCAATTTCTTGGTAGCATGATATTAAAAAAACTATTCGCATTGATATCATTAAGATTTTTGTCATTTTTCATGTTTTAGTTTATAGATTTTCTTTTATTAATTGACCAAGTATAGATACACCTTGTTTTATTTTCTCTTCCGGTACAGTTGCAAAACTTAAACGTATAGTATTGTTTTGTCCATATCCAGGTGCTATATAGAAAGGTCTGCCAGTTACAAAAGCAACGTTTCTATTTACTGCTTTTTTTAAAAGTTCTGTACTATCTATATATTCTGGTAAATTGATCCATAAAAACATACCCCCTTCTGGTTTTGTCCATTTTGTCTCAGCAGGAAATTCTTTTTGAATAGCTTCAAGCATACAATTACATTGAGTTTTATAAATATTCCTTACTTTAGGTAAATGTTGTTCAAGAAATCCATCCTTAACAACTTCGTATACAGCCATTTGAGTTAAAGTACAAGTGTGAAGGTCAGCTGCTTGTTTCGCTTGAACCAATTTTTTTATGATGCTTGTAGGTGCTATAACGTAACCTAATCTTAATCCTGGAGCTAAAACTTTAGAAAAAGTACCTAATCTAATAACATTACCTCCAAGTTTATTAGACAGAGAAAGCAGGCTAGGTTTAGGTGTTCCGTTATATCTTAACTCACCATAAGGATCATCTTCTATAATAGGAATATTTAAATTAGCCATTATGCTTACTAGTTTCTGTCGTCTTTCCAAATTTAAAGTTCTTCCAGTAGGATTTTGAAAATTAGGCAGGGCATATATAAAACGTGCATTCTTTGCGACTTGAGGAGTTATAGAATCTGGAACAAGACCACCGTCATCTGTTAATACAGGCATATAGTTGGGCTGATAAACACTAAATGCTTGTAAAGCTCCTAGATAACTTGGATTTTCTACAAGTATTTTATCTCCATCATCAACCATTATTTTGCTTATTAAGTCTAAAGCTTGCTGAGATCCAGAGACCATTAATATTTGATCACTAGTTATATTAGCTCCTTCTTTATTCATTTCTTCAGCAATCCAATTACGCAAAGGGGAAAAACCTTCCGTTGTTCCATATTGAAGAGCAACTTTACCACTATCACGTAATACTTTATCAAAAGCTAACCTTATTACATCAACAGGGAATCCGCTAGGAGCTGGCAATCCACCTGCGAACGAAATTATTTCAGCTTTTTCTGTAACTTTAAGTATTTCACGAATAGCAGAACTTGTTAGTTGTTGAGCACGTTTCGAAAAATGAAATTCGTGTTCTATTGATTTATCCATAGATGATTCTCATACAGATTTAAAAAATTAAAATTTAGACATAGCAATATAACATTACAACATTATCATGTTACATACTAAAACATATGACATAGTGTCATTTCGAATTGGGTTCACTATCATGTAGTGTTTTATGATCTTTAGTTTTTCTTGTAGGAAATTATAAATACCTGTTATATAAAAGTATTATATAGATAATATTATATGTTTTGTGTAAACTAAATTCCATGTTTAATTTATGATTGTGATTTTATTGTGTAAAATCTAAACAATCTGTAGGTTATAATATAAATTAATCTGTTAAAATACTGATGTTTTGAATTTGATTTTTTAGATATTTAAGCTGTAATTTTAGTAAAATTTTTTCATAAAACATGATAATTTTAGTTATAGTAGAGGGTTTTATTTTTCTATGAAACATACCACTCAGATCATATAGTCAGTCATAGCATTTTTAATAAAAGTTTCTGCTTGATCCTCTTTGCCTATTAGTATAATCTGAATTTTAATCACTGAGTTTTTATCTCAGCAATGCTTTAAGAGTGATAATAATGTTCAAAAAATATTTCATTACTGGTTTATTAGTATGGGTGCCTATAGTTATAACTTTATGGTTATTAGGAATATTAGTCGGCATAATTGAAACCTTTGTTCCAGAATGTTTATCATCAAAATACTTATTTAGTTATGATATACCAGGATTTCAGTTAATCATAGTTATGGTTGTTATATGGACAAGTGGTATAATGACTGCAAATTTAATAGGGCGTACTTTATTGGATTATTGGAATACTATTCTAGGTAAAATACCATTGGTCCGTTCTATATATAACTCTGTAAAACAGGTTAGTGACACAGTTTTGTCATCAGATAGCCAATCTTTTAGACAAGCTGTTCTAATTGAGTATCCTAGACAAGGATGTTGGACTATAGCTTTCCTTACTGGAACTCCAGACAATAACATTGTATCTTGTTTACCATTCGATGACTATGTTAGCGTATATGTTCCTACTACTCCGAATCCAACATCTGGTTTCTTCTTGATCATAGGAAAGGATCGTATTAAGTCTCTGGATATGAATGTAGACACAGCTCTGAAATATATTGTTTCAATGGGTATTGTGTCATCTCATAAAATTAAATAATAATATCTTAAATTATTATTTAAAGTATTGATGTTATAGTACACCTTTATTTATTATTAAATGGAGTAATTCCAATGCGTACCTGCTATGTTGGACAGGTTTGTAGTAAACATTTAGGACAAAAAGTCACTTTATATGGATGGGTACATCGCCGTCGCGATCATGGGGGCGTAATCTTTATAGATTTACGTGATCGAACCGGTTTGGTACAAGTTGTCTTTAGCCCAAATGAACAAGTATTTAGAATTGCAGAAACCATTCGTAATGAATTCTGCATAGGTATCACAGGTTTTGTTCAATCACGCCCAGAAGGGACAGTTAATGTTGATATGTCTACCGGTAATTTGGAAGTTTTATGTAATGAAGTTACAGTATTCAATACTGCAATATCACTGCCATTTCAATTAGATGATACTAACATATCAGAGAATACAAGATTACTCAATCGTGTGTTAGATTTGCGAAGAGTCAAGATGCAAAAAAACTTGATGACTAGGTATAGTGTTTCTTCTTCAGCACGCAGCTTCTTAGACAAAATGGGTTTTATTGAAATAGAAACTCCTACATTAACAAAAAGTACTCCAGAAGGAGCTCGTGATTATCTAGTTCCGTCTCGCGTTCATGAGGGACATTTTTTTGCTTTACCTCAATCACCACAACTTTTTAAGCAGATGTTGATGATTTCTGGTTTTGATAGATATTATCAAATTACAAAATGTTTCCGAGATGAAGATTTAAGATCAGATAGACAACCAGAGTTTACTCAGATTGATTGTGAACTATCATTTCTAGAAGAAGTAGAGATACGAAACATATTCGAGGAGATGATTAAGTTTATTTTTAAAAAAGTTAAGGATGTGAGCTTACCAGAAACTTTTCCAGTAATGTCTTGGAAAGAGGCAATGCATAATTATGGTTCTGATAAACCAGATCTAAGAGTAAATCTTAAACTTATAGATGTTACTGATATAGTAGCTAATTCCGATTTAAAAATTTTTTCTGATGCAGCTAACAGTATTGATAGTAGAGTAGCTGCATTAAAAATACCTGGTGGTGTTACTTTTTCTAGAAAAGAAATTGATGATTATACAAAATTTGTAGGAATTTATGGTGCTAAAGGTTTGGCATATATAAAGGTTAATAAAGTAGATGATGGACGTGATGGATTGCAATCACCCATATTAAAAAATATAAATGATTCGATTTTATTCAATTTAATTAAACGTATTGAGGCATCAGATGGAGACATCATATTTTTCGGAGCAGATAAGAAGAAAATAGTTAATGATTCCTTAGGATCGTTGAGGGCAAAAATAGGAACTAGTGAGTTTGGAAAAGCCACAGGGATATTTTCAGAAGGATGGAAGCCATTATGGGTAATCGACTTTCCTATGTTCGAATTTGATGATAAAAATAATAGATACTCTGCTGTACACCATCCTTTTACAAGCATAAAAGATGGTCATGATACTTTTCTTGACAATGAAGAGTATGACAAGGTTATCTCTAAAGCTTATGATATGGTATTAAATGGATGGGAGATAGGAGGTGGTTCTATAAGAATATCTAATACTGATCTGCAAGGTAAAATATTCAAAGCTTTAGGTATTGACGAAAAAAAATCAATAGAGCAGTTTGGATTTTTGTTAGATGCTTTGAGATATGGAGCCCCTCCTCATGGAGGTATAGCTTTTGGTCTTGATAGAATTGTTGCTTTGCTAACTAATTCTGATTCCATAAGAGATGTTATAGCATTTCCTAAAACTCAAAGAGCTCAATGTTTACTTACTGAAGCGCCCTCTATTGTTGATGAAGAGCAATTAAAGGAGTTGCATATTAAATTGAGGTAAATATTAACGATTAATATCCAGAAAGTGTAATTTGTAGTGGCTGAGATATTATTTTTATGTTTTTGAGATTTATATTCTCTATTTTATATTTGAACAACTATTTAAAATATTTATAGAGAATGAAGGTTAAGTTCTTGTTCTAAATTAAATAATATCTTGCTATTAATATTTCCAAAAATTTAAAAAATGTTCAAAAATAATATATTATCCGGATTGGAATTGATAATATTGTTTTGTGCTATAATTTTAATTAATCAATGATTTCTGTTGCTTAATTTATATATGCATTGTGTAACTTAATATTATTTTGATGATTTACTTTTATTTGGAAATACAATTTTTATATTTGATATAAAAAATACAGGACATTTTTTCTACATAGAAGAGTGAGTTTTTGATAAACTGCAAATAAATATAAATTACCTATTACTTTAGCTGATTCCTCAAGGTTATACCAAAAACCCTTTATCATAATAATATTTAAATTAATAGCCAATTTGTCATTCAAAATTAATTTTTGACATATATGAGACAATATATCATATATAAAAAGGTGCAAAATTATAGAAATGGTAAGTATTTATCTTTATTGATAACTCGTTATTAAGAATAATTTGATATTATTGCAAACATTTAAAAATTGATAATATTTATAGTTTCAGGTAATTTTGCTACATTAAATTATCATACACGTCTTGCCGATATCGATATTACTGTAACTATAGTTGCTTATTGATGAAGAAAAATTAATAGTTATGGAAGATTATCTGCTATTTTTTTTAAAAAAATAGCTCTAATGGAATTAGTTTTTGAAGCTTGGATAAATTTTCAAAGAAGATCGATATCTAAGAAGATATAAATCTTCTATTATTTGTTTAGCATTGCTATGATAGCTAATCCATCTAGAACTGGTCTATTTTCATATATTATGTCTACTTTTTTCTCACTTTTGAATTCTATCTCATTAATTAGTTGCCTAGTTTCTTTCTCTATTTCTGGCCACACTCCACCAGTCACATATATTATTGGAAATTGGTGATATTTTTTAAATGTTATTATGCATTGTCTTGCTAATGCTCCTGATTGTGCTGAGGAAACTCCTGAGTTTATAGAGTTAATAGTATCCAATGGAAATTCAGATGATTCTCCACTAGACATTGGTAAATTAGCTGTTCCATTTGTAAGTGATTGCCTCATCATAAAAGATCCAGGAAGTATAATACCTCCTATAAAAACATTTTCTGGGCTTATTATATCTATAGTAGTAGCTGTGCCAAAACTTGCTACTATTAATGGGGGATGAATTTTACTCTGTTTTTCAACAATTCCTATCATTGCAGCCCATCTATCTGCTCCTAATTGATTAGGGTTCTTATACTTGTTTACTAATATAGATGTTCTTTTTTTAGCGACTACCCATTTGATCTTACAATCAATATTATTTAGCTCTTTTTCTATTATATTTTCGCGATGTTTACCAGCTACGTTTACACCTAATGCATAATTCGGTTTTTTAGGCAAACATAATAGCCATTGATTAAGAGATTTGATATTTAAATTATCAAATATTGCAGCGTGTGGTTCTCTATTGATAGAGCCATTTTTATTTAAAAACCAGCCTACTTTTATTCTACTATTTCCAGAGTCGATTAATATTATCATATTAAAATTTAACAGAGACGTTACCAAGATGTACAACATGAGTATCATTGAGAGTCTTTACAACTAAATGTCCTTTGCTGTTTATGCCGTATGCTATGCCATTTAGTTTGGAATCATGGCTCTCGATTGTAACAGTTCTACCATATAAAACGTCTATTTTGTGAAATTTTCTAATAATTGATGACAATTCATATTTTTCTAATAAAATTAGAGATCTTAACCAAGATAAAGCTAATGATTTTATTATATTTATAAAATCATTGCTAGATATTGGGCTATCAACAATCTGTTTCCAGCTGGTTATATCTTGGTCTATTCTTTCTGATAATTTATCATTATTATCTATATTTATTCCTATGCCTATAACTATATGATTATTTTTGATTATTTCTATCAAGATTCCAGATAGTTTTTTATTTTTCCAATATATATCATTTGGCCATTTCAAACCTATATCTTTTTTATTAGATAATTTTTGCAATGATTCACATGTGGCTATACCTATGATTATAGGCAATATACTTAAATCCTTAGTAGATTTAGACAGATTGAAAGCACAAGAGAACATTAGTGTTGATTCACAGTCATCTATCCAAATTTTACCATTTCTTCCTCTACCATTGTATTGGTGTCTTGCTCCTAATAAACAAGGTAATTTGGAATTATTATCTCTTGTAAGTGAAATCAAGTCTGAATTAGTAGACCCTGTCGATTCTTTCCAAGATATTTTTTTGAAGCTTTTAAGATATTCTTTTAATTGCTCAACTATACTATTGACAGTCAAATTTTTGTAGCTATCTATCATATAAAAACTATAACCTTGCTATAAATAATAATATTTTATACAACATACTTTATGTTTGACCATAAAATATAATATTAATTGTCCATTTATAATTAATATTATAAGATACTTTATATTCATTGATGTATAATACCTAATTTAAACCTTCATATTTCTTTGTTATTTTTATGTGCTCAAGAATGGAGAAAATTTGTTTTCATGGCGGTTCTGGTAATATAGATTGTGTCATAGAATGGCCCTTAGATAAGATTGTAGGATTAGCTCTTGTGTTGCATCCTCATCCATTATACGGTGGTTCTCGTGACAATAAAATAGTGACTACTATCGCACGTGAATGTATAAATAGAGGACTGGTATCTATTAGACCAAACTTTAGAGGTGTTGGTGAATCTGATGGTGTTTTTGATAATGCTATTGGAGAAACAGAAGACATGACAGTTCTATTGTCTCAGATAATGATATCTTATCCAGAGCTGGCTGAACTCCCTATAATGCTAGCTGGTTTTTCATTTGGTTCAGCTGTAGCAGCACAAATTTATTCTTCTCTATTACATAATAATAATTATTGTCTATATAAGTCTTTAATTATAATTGGTTCTGCTATACATCGTTTTGAATTTAAAAAAGTTTCTTTGCCGGAAAATAGCTTAATAATCCATGGGGAAGATGATGAAGTAGTTCCTTTCAATGAGTTATTAGAATGGATTAGACCAAAGTCTTTGCCAATTGTTATGGTTCCATCTTGTACTCATTTTTTTCATGGAAAGCTGCTAATATTAAGACGAATAATAGCAGCTTATCTTAGTATTAATGTGTCGTCATCTTGCTAATTATTTTATAATATCAGCATGGTTTTCGTTAATTATATACCCGGTTGGTTTATAAATATGCTTTATAGGCGCAACATGTTGAATCTCATATTGACTGATGAATATGTTTTTAAAAATTAAATGTACTTTAAGTTTCATTGCAAGACTTACTTTTGCTGTCTCTTTAATAATGTTAATGAGCTCTTCTTTATCTGTGAGATCAGAGGATAACAAATTAGATGGTATCCTCTCTATTTCAAATGATTCAGACAAACCATCGATCCCTGTAAGCAGTGTTTCATTTTTACCCAAACCGAATATATCTTCCAAGTCATGGATAATTGTAGATGTGAATAGTGAACAAGTACTAGCATATTCAAATCCAGATTTGAAAGTTGAGCCTGCTTCATTAACAAAAATACTGACTGCATATCTTGTTTTTGATGCCATAGAAGATAAACGTTTAGATACAGAACAAAATGTTATTGTATCTGAGAAAGCTTGGAGAACTGTTGGTTCCAGAATGTTCCTAGAGCCAAATAAAAAAGTATCTATTAGCGAATTATTACAAGGTATGATTGTACAATCAGGTAATGATGCATCCATTGTTTTGGCAGAGTCTGTTAGTGGTGATGAAGATTCATTTGTATATTTAATGAACCGTGAAGCAAAAAAAATAGGTATGGAAAGTAGTAGTTTTACGAATGTTACAGGTTTGCCTGATCCACGTCATTTAACTACAGCTCGTGATCTTTCTTTATTATCAATAAGTTTTTTAAAAAAACATGAATCTTTCTTGCACTATTATAAACAAAAAGAATTTACTTTTAATGGAATAACTCAGCCAAATCGTAATCGTCTACTATGGTCTGATCCATCAGTGGATGGATTAAAAACTGGATATACTGATACAGCCGGATATTGTCTTGTTTCTACCGCACTTAGAGGTGATCGCCGTATACTAGTAGTGTTATTGGGTGCTAACACAGAAGCTATAAGAACTGAAGAAAGTTTGAGGCTTTTAAATTGGGGGTTTCAAAATTTTGATACGCTTGCAATGTTTGAAGAGAAAAGTTCAAAATCATTAGAAGCAAGGGTTTGGGAAGGAGTCTCAGATAAAATCAATCTTAGACCAAAGGATCCATTATGGTTATCTGTGCCTAGAGGTAGAGCAGGAGATGTGAAATTAATTATAGAGAGAATTGATCCATTAATAGCTCCATTATATAAAGATCAGATTATCGGAGTCTTGCAGTTTAGTATAGATAACCAAATATTGAAAACTGTAAAACTTAGAATAAATAGTAGTATTAATAGGGCAGGTTTATTTGGTCGAGTTAAAGATATTATTAGACGCTGGTTTGAGCATTAGTGAATATGTATAACACAGGAACAAATATTATTTATCCTAATTATTTTCCAATCAAAATTATTGGAAAGAACAATCCTGGATTTGTTGATGATATATTTAGTTTATTGAACTCTTATGAAATTTCTATAAAATATTCGTGTGATAAACTGACTTTAAGCAAATCAGAGAAATATATTAGTATGACTTTAAATATTTATATTGTTTCTAGAGAACATTTTGATAGCTTATATAAGCTTTTATACGCACATCCTAATGTATCTTTTATTATATAAATATCAAATTTCTCTAATAGAAGAAGTGATGATACATATCTTGCATCATCACTTCTTTGTTTCTTATAATATATACCTAGATAAGTCTTGATTTAATACTATTTCTTTCAGTTGATGTTCAACATACATTGCATCTATTATTATAGTTTTTCCATTAGCATTAGAAGTATCAAAAGACAGTTCTTCAAGGAGTTTTTCCATTAAAGTATATAATCTTCTAGCTCCTATATCCTCTGTTCTTTCATTAACTGAATATGCAAGTTCTGCTATTTTAGTTATGCCACTATTTTGAAAATCAAGTTTCACATTTTCTGTTTCCAGCAAAGCTGAATATTGTTTGGTAAGAGACACATTCGTATCAGATAAAATATGAGAAAAATCTTCTATAGATAAAGAATTTAGCTCTACCCTTATAGGGAATCTACCTTGTAGTTCTGGTATAAGATCAGAAGGTCTTGATAAATGAAAAGCACCTGATGCAATAAATAAGATGTGATCAGTTTTCACTATTCCATATCTTGTATTGACTGATGTTCCTTCTACTAGGGGAAGCAAATCTCTCTGAACACCAAGTCTGGAAACTTCTGCATTATCAGATCTGTTTCTAGTTGCTATTTTATCTATCTCATCCAAAAATACAATTCCATTTTGTTCAACATTCCTGATCGCATTGAATTTTATTTCATCCTCATTTATTCTTTTTGAAGATTCTTCTTCAATGAAAATTTTGAAAGCTTCTTTAATTTTTACTTTTTTTGTTTTTTTTTTCTCACTAGAAATTCCAGCAAAAACAGTTTTTAATTGTTCTGCTATTTCCTCCATGCCAGGTGGAGTCATTATGTCTAATTGTGGCGATGCAAAATTAACTTCTATTTCTATCTCTAAATTATCTAATCTTCCTTCTCTCAAACGTTTACGGAATGTTTGTCTAGTATTATTTTCATTAGATTGATCTGATTCCTCATCTAAGTTTCTAGCATTAGGGATGATTATATCAAGTATACGCTTTTCAGCTGATTCTTCAGCCTGAGATTTTATTAATGATATCTCTATTTCTCTAGTTTGCTTTATAGAGTACTCAACCAAGTCTCTAATGATAGTATCTACATCTCTACCGACATAACCAACCTCAGTAAATTTAGTGGCTTCTATTTTAATGAAAGGAGCATTAACTAATTTTGCTAGTCTGCGTGCTATTTCGGTTTTTCCAACTCCAGTAGGACCTATCATTAAAATATTCTTAGGATATATTTCTTGACGTAATCCTTCCGGCACTTGTTGTCTTCTCCAACGATTTCTTAATGCTATTGCTACAGATTTTTTGGCACGATTCTGTCCAACGATATACTTGTCCAGTTCAAGAACTATTTCTCTTGGTGTCATACTTGAAGCTGACATGTCTTAATTCCCTTATTATAAATATGTAATTACTAAATAATAGTTATTAATTATCTAAAGTTTCAATTATATGGTTACCATTAGTATATATACATAGTTCTGATGCAATTTCTAATGATTTTTTTACTATTTCTATTGGAGATAATTCTGTATTATAAATTAGACCCATAGCTGCTGCATGTGCATATGGTCCTCCAGAGCCTATAGCTGCTATTCCATGCTCCGGTTCGAGAACATCACCATTTCCGGTAAGAACCAAAGTGTGTTCTTTATTAGCAACTATTAACATAGCTTCCAATCGTCTTAGAATCTTATCAGTACGCCAATCCTTGGTCATTTCTACGGCAGCCCTTATTAGATTACCCTGATGCTTATCTAATTTTGCTTCAAATAATTCTTGTAATGTAAAGGCATCTGCTGTCGCTCCAGCAAAACCTGCTAGCACTGTGTCTTTATGCAGTTTTAGAATTTTTTTTGCTGTTCCTTTTATAACTATATTGCCCATGGTTACTTGACCATCACCACCTAATGCAACTTTATCGCCACGACGGACACATATTATGGTCGTAGCATGAAACGACTCCATAAAACCTCCATGTTTTTATATAACTATATAATAAATATTATTTTTAAAAGTTTTATAGTTAAGTTTTAGTTAAGTTTAATTACGAAAAATATATCAATTTAAGACTATGCTGGTTACAAATAAGAATATAGTTATTCACCATATAATTTTTGTCGAATTTCTCTTCTTTCTTGTGCCTCTAGAGATAAAGTTGCAGTTGGTCTTGCTAAGAGTCTAGGTATTCCTATAGGCTCACCTGTTTCTTCACACCATCCATATTCACCATTCTCTATTCTAGCGATTGATATTTGTATTTTTTTCAACAATTTTCGCTCTCTATCCCTAGTTCTTAGCTCAATTGTATGTTCTTCCTCTATAGTAGCTCTATCAGCAGGATCTGGTACAAATTGAGTTTCTCTTAGGTATTCAGTAGTCTCTTCAGCTTTTAATAAAATTTCTTGTTCTAATTGTTTAAGTTTATTTTTAAAAAACGATAATTGCTCATCATTCATATATTTATCTTCTGGCATTGAAAGAATATAATTCTCACGTAAAAGATTATTATCTCTTACATTTGTAGTCTCTTGGCTTGTATTTTTATCGTTATTTTTCATAAAGGTATCCATTAATCATTTAATGCTACTAAAAACAATTAATAATTTTGTCTTAGATCTATATATTAAGTTTTACTAATATCCACGGTACATTCGTTTAGTTTTTCTATAAATAAATTTTTAGGTAATTTATGACCTATAAATACTATTTTTGTATTTGGCTTTTGTGTGAATTCCCATTCATTTCCTTGCTCTGCACCCATTAACATATGAACGCCTTGAAGTATGATACGTTTATTTGTATCATGCATATACAGAATACCTTTATACCTCAACATATTAGAACCATATTTTTCTGTAAGCTCACTAAGAACAATTTCTAGCTTTTCGGAGTCAAAGGGCTTGTTTGATAAAAAAACAAAAGATCTTATTTCATTATCATTATGATGACATGTTTCAGAACAAAGGTGCTCTTCTTCTTTTAAAAATTCTGAATCTATATTAAGTACGTCATTTAAATTAAATCCATTAATATTTAATATATTATCCACATCTATATCACCGAAATTTATCTTTGTAATAGGAGATCTTGGATTAATTTTTATTAAATGCTTTTTTAATAAACTAATTTCGTTATCATTAACCAAATCAGATTTTGATATTAAAATTTTATCAGCAAATCCTATTTGTTTTTGTGCTTCAATTCGATTTTTTAGTGTTTCAACACCGTGTTTAGCGTCTACTATAGTAACTACAGAATCCAATCTATAATAATCAGCAATATCGTTATCCATAAAGAAAGTTTGACAAACTGGTCCTGGATTTGCTACGCCAGTCGTTTCAATTATAACATGGTCAAATTCTAATAATTTGTTTAACTGTTTTATTTTTAAATCTAGTAAAGTTTTTACTAAATCTCCACGTATGTTGCAACATATACATCCGTTAGAAAGTTCTATAATTTCTTCTTTTGTTTCTTTAATTAAGAGTTCATTGTCGATACTTTCAGAACCAAATTCATTTTCTATGATTGCTAAACGGTAATTTTTTAATTTAGATAGAATCTTTTTGAGTAAAGTAGTTTTTCCAGCACCTAAGAATCCGGTAATTATTGTTACTGGGATCATTTTATTTAAATTTTTATAAGGAGCCATAACTATATTCTCTATGGAGTTTGATAGTATATTTACAGATGGTTTTAATATACTAAATATATATTCATATACTTATATAAGATCAAGATTTTTAAATTTAAGCTTGACTCGATACCTTTATTTAATTTGTTCTATATTAGTTTAAGACCATAAGCATATGTTATAAGAAATTAAGCGTCAATTTAATTTATTAAAATAATAATAAAATTGCTAATAAGGTTAGATTATTTTTTTCTGATCGCTCTTGGATGTGTTTTGTCATAAACTGATGCTAAGTGTTGAAAATCAAGTTTTGTATATATTTGAGTTGTTGATATTGTTGCATGACCTAATAGTTCTTGCACAGCGCGCAAGTTTTGTGAAGATTGTAGTAAATGGCTTGCAAAACTATGTCTTATCATGTGAGGCGATATATGAATAGATAAATTTGACTTTTTTGATAATTTTAATAACTGCGTTTGCACAACTCTAGGTGATAGTCTCCTTCCTTTTATACCAAGAAACAAGGCACATTTGTCACTTATAGAACTAGTTTCTAGTATAAATTTGTCACGCAAATCAATCCATTTTTTTATAGATTCTAGAGCAGTATTCCCTATTGGCAATTTTCTTTGTTTATTCCCTTTTCCTAGAACTATTACTTCAGATTGATTTAAGTCGATCCAGCTTGTAGATTTATAGTTGGTGTTATTTTCGTATTTTATATCAATTGAAATCAATTCAGATAAACGTAATCCGCTAGAGTATAATAATTCAACAACAGCTTGATCACGAAACATAACACAATCAGAAGATGATTTGTCTACATAATATTTGTTTTTATCAAGAAAGTTCTTCATTTGATCGACAGAAAGTGATTTTGGTAGTGGTCGAGTTGCTTTTGGCGATCGAATTCCAGATATTGGATTATTCATCATATTTACTTTTGGGCCCCACCAATTGTAAAAACTCTTCCATGCTGATAAGGTTCTTGCTATTCCCCTAGGACCAATACCTTGAGAATATCTTTTTGCAAAAAAACTTCTTGCATTTTCTGTTGTTATTTCTTCTAGAGATATATTGTTTTCATGTACAAATTTATCCAACAAAGATAGATCATGTTTGTAATTATTAAAAGTATTATTTGAGTAGCGTAAATTAGTATAAATGTATATTAGCCAATCATTCAGTGGTTTTTTTAAATTAGTTTTTTTGAAATTAATGTTTTTTGTTAGCAATAATCGTCCTCTTTTATTTTTAATATTTGTTTTTCAGAGGTATAATTTTCATTATATCTATAGTACCGTCAAAAACAAATTCAGCTGACCCTTGCATTTGAACATTTTCTCCATCCCAAAATATTAATAATGTGCCACCACGTGTATGTACTTGTACTGGTGAATCTAATAAACCTCTTCTAATTCCTGATACAACTGCAGCACATGCTCCAGTACCACAGGACAATGTTTCTCCTGATCCTCTTTCATAAACTCTTATTGAAATATTTTTACGGTCAATTATTTGCATAAATCCGACATTTATCCCTTGCGAAAATCTTTCATTTGATTCCAAAAAAGGTCCTACTTTTTTAACAAAGTCATCATCAAGTTTTTCTACACATATTACGGCATGAGGGTTTGGTATAGATAATACAGAAAAATAAATATTTGTATCAGAATCTAATTCTAACTCCCATAATATCTCCTGTGATTGTATTTTTGATTGTAAGCCTGAATTATTAAAAGGAATAGATTTCAGAGATAAATCAGGAGAACCCATATTAACTATTACTGAATTATCATTATTTTCATATAAAGATATTAGGATATTTTTTGATATCTCTGCTATTATAGGATTCTTGTTTGATAATTTATGTTTATGTATGAATCTAACAAAACATCTTGCTCCATTACCACAGTGTTCTACTTCACTTCCATTTGCATTGAATATTCTATATCGAAAATCAGCATTTTTATTGTTAGTTTTTTCTACTAATAAAATCTGATCTGCCCCTATACCAAAATTTCTATCAGCCATAGCTTTTGCAAGCTCTGTTGTCATAACAACAGGTTGTTCTATTCCATTTATAACTATAAAATCGTTACCTATGCCGTGCATTTTAGTAAAATTTAGTTTCATTTTTAATACCTTATCTTTATCACTAGTATAAGCTCTTTTGTCCAATAGGCCTTGTCTTGAACCTTCTATGTATCCAATAATACTGAGAAGGAGCTTTTCTTATCCAACACTCTATTTTATTATTTAATAGAGTAGTTGCTTCCTCTACTGAAAGTTCCCCAGGAAAATCTTTTAATGGATCCATTATTATAACTTTGTATTTACCAGTTTTTGTATCTATGTAAGGAACCATTGGTACTACTGTAATATCCCATTTTTTTGCTATAATAGCAGTTGTAGTTAATGTGGATGTTTGAATTCCAAAAAATGGAACAAATATAGATTGTTTAGGGCCAAAATCCATATCAGGTAGGTAAACAACGGGCCTATACTCAGAAAAATGATTAAGCATTTTTCTAATATTATTTTTATTTGCTATTAATATAGTTTTATTGAACCTTGATCTTCCTTTTTTTACAAAGTAATTTAGTTCATTGTCCCCAGATGGTCTATATACACATGCCATAGTTTGAAGGTTTAAACTTAGTATAGTGCCAGCAGCATCCATTCCAAGCAAATGTGGCATAAATATCATTACCTTTTTTTTATTTTCAATTAGATCTTGAATTACATTTATGTTTTCTATGCTAACTATGGATTTTATTCTTTCTGGGTCTCCGTACCACAATATGCTTCTATCAATAACTGATAGTGCTATTGTATTACAGTGTTCTATCAACAATTCTTTTATCATTTTTTTGTTTAAATCAGGGAAACAAGCATGTAAATTTTTACGTGCTACCTCAACCCTTTTTCTTAAAAAGATATAAATAATATGTCCGAAAATATAGCTTGTCTTTAATCTATACTCATCACTTAATCTAGATAATTTTTTGAAAAAAAATTCTAGAAAAATAATTTTTAATGCTCGAAATTTTATACAGAAGTAAGTCACTTTATTAATCAATCATTAGAGAGGTTTCTTACATGTTATCTTATATTTAATTTTTCCTCTATTTCTCACATAAGTTTTATAGAACTTATTAGATATAGAAGACTATGCTAATATGATACACGGTTAAAGAACATACGCTTTATTTGTGTAAAATTTTGCAATTAATATTATTACATAACTAATATAATCCTAGTATTTGCATGTTATGCTTTTAATTCATTATACATTATTGTTTGAAAAATAATATTAATATGGGAATGAAAACTTGCATATCTTATTCAAGACAATTAATTGTTAAATTTTTTTATTGTTCATACAAAAACAGACTATCACTTGAAAAATATTTTTTATATGAATAAAAATTTGAAATAATACAATGTGAGTAATTTTAGTTATTGTTTTTTGAAGTAAATGATGCCCTTAATTTATAGATTGAGATAAAATAAACACAATAGTTCAATTCGATGTAGTTTAGCTTAAATATTAAAAGGAATCATTTTTGTGCAAGATAACGATTTTTTATTTACCTCAGAATCAGTTTCTGAAGGACATCCAGATAAAATAGCAGATCAGATTTCAGATGCAATCTTGGATGCAATAATAGCAGTCGATCCTAATGCGCGTGTTGCAGCTGAAACTTTATGTGGCTATGGAATAATAGTTTTAGCTGGTGAAATCACTACATATGCAGAGGTGGATTATGTAAAAATTGCAAGAGATATTATCAAAAAAATCGGCTATAATAGTTCAGACTACGATTGCACAGTCATTTCTTCTTACGGTAAGCAATCTTCAGATATAGCAGCTGGAATTTCACCAGTTAAAAATAAAAATTCTTTGGACCAAGGTGCAGGTGATCAAGGATTAATGTTTGGTTATGCCTGTGATGAAACTGATTGCCTTATGCCAGCTCCAATATGGTACGCTCATAGACTAGTTCAGCGTCAGAGTGAGCTAAGAAAAGATGGTAGATTGCCATGGTTACGTCCGGATGCAAAATCACAGGTAACATTTAGGTATGTTAATGGTAGGCCTTATAATGTTGATACTGTTGTTTTTTCTACCCAGCATTCTCCCGATGTTTCTCATAAAACGATAGTAGAATCTGTAATTGAAGAAATTATAAAACCCAGTTTTCCAGAAAATATAATTACAAGCAAGACAAAGTTCCTTGTTAATCCTACTGGTCGTTTTGTAATAGGTGGTCCACAAGGTGACTGTGGAATTACTGGTAGAAAAATTATCGTAGACACATATGGTGGAGCTTGTCCGCATGGGGGAGGGGCATTTTCTGGCAAAGATCCTTCTAAGGTAGATCGATCAGCTTCTTACGTAGCTAGATATATCGCGAAAAATATTGTTGCCTCAGGTTTGGCTAGGCAGTGCCAAGTACAAATTAGCTATGCTATTGGATTATCAAATCCAATTAATGTCACAGTTTATACTGAGGGTACTGGTATTATTCCGGATAATGAAATTTCCAAATTAGTTTTAGAAGTATTTGATTTGAGACCTAAGAGCATAATAAATATGTTAGATCTATTAAGGCCTATTTATCTTAAAACTGCTACTTATGGTCATTTTGGTCGAACAGAGCCAGAATTTACTTGGGAAAAAATAGATAAAGTTGAGAAAATAAAAAATCTTATATAATTTTATTAATTTGTATTAAAGTGAACTTATAAATGATATTTATTAATAATCCCTCAGTAAAAGATTCTGAAAATAGTATTTTAAGTGTTACTGATGTTCCTTGTGTGGGTATTTGTACTACACTTTTCGATGACATTTGTCGTGGTTGCGGACGTACATTGTTTGAAGTTTCAAACTGGGTGATTTTAAACAATGATGAGAAATTAGCTGTGTGGAATCGCATAAAGTCAGAGGGATACCCACGAAAAAATAATATTTAGTCTAAATTTGTAAAATTCTAATGTTTCATTTTATTAGTAGGATTAAGGTGGTAATTACATAATGCCTATCCTACTATATTTTTTTATTTAAGATTTCATGCTTTATGTAAATTCACAGCGCCATCTTATGGTATATATTCTTTATATGATTTATTTATCCAGCCACTTGGTGTCACTATAGCATTTAATCTTATATCATGTTGAGCAGCTTTATAAGATTCTGTTATTAACCCTTGGTCCCATGCTATTCCTATAGTTATAAATTTATAATTCTGATTTATAAGTTCTGCTAATGTTCTATCATAGTAACCACTACCATATCCTATACGGTCTCCAACATTACTATATCCTAAAGTTGGCACAAATATTATATTAGGTTTTGTAATTACAGATTTTGAATATGGTTCTAATATGCCATATTTACCTTTTATTAGTTGTACACTCGGATCCCATTCTCTGAATTCCAGGTATCTATCAGAATCTTTAGTAACAGGCAAACTAAGATTTACATTTTCTAGTTCTGATAATTTATTGTTTAGCCATATAATATTAGGTTCCAATTTCATTGGCCAGAATGTTGCTATTTGTAGGCTATTTTCTGTTTTCAGAGAATTTGCAGTTATATTCTTTATCCAATGGAAAAGTTGTTTTTGTATACTATCGCTATCAATATCTCTTTCTTCTGCAGACATTTCTAGTCTTTTTATTTTAAGAATTGATCTAATTTTTTTATTTGTCATCTTTTACTCATCTATTTTTTTCATATAATTACATGATTATGACTAATTTATATTGATTTTATAAAGTATTATATTGTTATGTAATTGTAATAATAATGTAATGTATCTTTTTGAACTCATGAGTAATTATTATATGGATGAAGATAATTTTATTTGCGGTCTAGAAATATATGCAGTAGGTGGTTCTGTACGTGATAGTTTGTGCAATCTGTCAGTTAAGGATAGGGATTGGGTAGTAGTAGGTTCTACTCCTGATGATATGGAGAAAAGAGGTTTTAAAAGAGTTGGGAAAGATTTTCCAGTCTTTATACATCCAATTACTAAAGAAGAATACGCTTTAGCCAGGAAAGAAAAAAAAGTAGATGTAGGTTACAATGGCTTCAAATTTTATACAGGATCTGATGTAACCCTAGAAGACGATCTAAAGCGTAGGGATTTGACAATAAATGCTATTGCTATAGATAAAAAAGGAACTCTGATTGATCCTTGTAGAGGCTTACATGATTTAAAAGCAGGTATCTTACGTCATGTTGGTTTTGCTTTTCAAGAAGATCCTTTGCGAGTTATGAGATTAGCTAGATTTTGTGCTAAATTTGATAATTTTCAAGTTGCTGAAGATACGATAAATTTATGTTGTAACTTAGTTCAAAGTGGGGAGCTTAAATATTTGAAACCAGAGAGAATTTGGAAAGAATTATCTTCAGGTTTAATGGAGAAGTCTCCATCTAGAATGATAGATTTTATGCTTAAAACTGGAGCTATCGAGTACGTAGCACCTGGTTTGAATTTGAATAAGATGGTAAAAGATGCCTTGGATAAATTTTCTATTGATATTAGTTTAGCCAGTAGATATGCTTTATTATGTATAAATTCTAATAAAATTGAAGAAATAGGTAATAAACTCAAAGTTCCGTCTTCCTGTAAAAATTCTTCAAAATTACTTCAATTAATTGCAGATATTGTTTTTAAATTGAAAATTAATGATAACCGTAAAATAATAAACCTTCTATATAAATCAGATTTCTTTAGAAGACCGAAGCGTTTTACAGAGTTATTGAAAGTTCTTTATATATTGGAAAAATTTGATATAGATAAATGGCTTAATATGTTAAACAACATCACTAAAATTGAAATGATACCTATTATAGAAGCTTGTGGAAAAAATCCGTTACAGATAAAGAATGTATTAGATATTGAGAGATCGAAAATTTTGAATGAATTATGGTATTAGTTTGTGTGATCTATCATTATGTGAAAATCCCATGAGATTTTTTTGAAAATTTTTTCCTATTGCAATGACTTTGAATAATTCTCCCATTTCAATTTCTGATAGTAATTTCTGAACAGCTCCTAGTGTCTCAATATGGTTTTTTAAATTTGATTTATCAAGATCCTCAACAACATTTATTATGCCTGAGTTTATAAGGAAGTTTGCTAATGATGTGTATCCTAATACATCTAACCCACATTCTGCAGATACTTCAGCTATAGATGAAAAATCAACATGTGATGTTATATCTTGTATGCCAGGTGCTATAAATGGATCAGAATATGCTATATGATTTAGATGGCACATCAATGTGCCAGTTGTACGTTGCGTATGATAGTATTCATGACGTGGAAATCCATAATCTATTATAAATACTACACCTCTTTTGAGCCATTCTGGTATGGTTCTAATCCAAGCATCACTTTGAAAATTTATTTCTGAAGTATAATTACAGTCTATTATAGGTATTATTTTTTCCATAGCTTCTAATAATCTATTATCTGCTGGTTTGTATATCCAAATAAACTCCCCTCTTTGGTTTATCCCAACCCATTTTTCTAGGATTTGTTTATTATCAGAATAATGAAATATTGATACTGGCATAGCATCTAGTAATTCATTAGCAATAATACATCCTTCAAAATCATCCGGTAATTTTGATAACCATTCAATCTGATTACTAAATGAATTTAATGTTTGTTTTTGAATAGAAATTAAGGGATTGGAAATTTCTATTATTTTATAATTTACTTTAACATCAATATTTCTAAATTCTTGTATGATGTTTTTAGCTAATATACCTGAACCAGCTCCAAACTCTATAATATTTTTGGAGCCAAGATAATCTAATGTTTGAGCAACTTGTCTTGATAATGTTTTTGCAAATACTGGGGTTAATTCAGGAGCTGTAACAAAATCTCCATTAATAATATTATTTAGTCTGTTGCTTCCATCGAAAATTATATTCTTTTTGGAAGCATAGTAACCAAAAAATGGATTGTACAGTGCTTCATTCATCCAGTCCTCAAATTTTATTGCGTGCTCATTTGTAGACTGGATTTTCTCATTAAGAAAATCCATCATCAACATTAAATGTTCTTTTGATGATGGGTGTAAGTTTTTTAAAATGGACCTAATCGTACTCATTTTTAAAGTATTTTTTAAGCTCTTCTAGATTCATTAAATTTAGTATCTCTTACATTTTCTTTAAAACTGCTTCTTTTAGATGTATTTTGTTTTCTACTTTGATTATTATTAGTTTTGGATGGAGTTCTATCAGAATAAATCTTTTTTCCATCTATTCTTTCAGAAGAAATCTTTTTTCCATCTATCCTTTCTTTTGTTTTATTTGCAAAAGAAAATTTTCTAGATGTGTTATTTTTACTGGATAGTTCATTCCTATTCGGATTGACTCTATATTTGTTTTTTTTGTTAGGGCTATCGTTAGAAACTTTAGAAATTTTAGGTTCTAGTCCTTCTATTGTTTCTGCCAAAATAGTTTGTCCTATATATTTTTCTATTCTGCGTATTTTATGTCTTTCTTCATTAGTAACCAAACTTAAGGCTGAACCATTCCTTCCAGCTCTTCCAGTACGTCCAATTCTATGTACATAATCTTCAGCCTGCATAGGTAGATCAAAATTAACGGCATGACTTATGCCATTTATATCAATACCTCTTGCTGCAATATCAGTAGCAACAAGCACACGAATTTGTTTCTTTTGTAGTTGAGATATTGTACGTGTGCGTTGTCTTTGATTCATATCGCCATGTAATGCAGCAACAGAAAAACCACTGTCTGATAAGCATTCTGCCAATTTATCAGCACCTTTTTTAGTTGATGTGAATATTATCGCCTGATCTAAAGATGCTTCGTTAAGCACATGGTTTAATAGTTTAACCTTATGTTCATTATTATCTGCATAAAATAACTTTTGAGTTATATTATCATGCTTCTGTTTGCTGCTAGTTAGAGAAATATGTTGAGGACTATTCATCATCTTTTTTGCAAGTCTATCTATCGACTCGTCAATAGTTGCTGAAAATAACATAGTCTGACGATCTCTAGGGGTATTTTTGACAATTGTTTCTATATCTTCTATAAAACCCATATCTAGCATTCTATCAGCCTCATCAAGAACTAATATTTGTATACCAGCTAAACTGACCTTATTAGATCTCATCTGATCTATCAATCTTCCAGGTGTTGCAACTAATATATCAACTCTTTTAGATAAAGCTTTTATCTGTTCTCTATATGGCATTCCGCCAACTATTGTTGCGATTCTCAACCACGGCATATTGATGCCATATGAAGCGGTTGCCTTAGTTATTTGTAAGGCTAGTTCTCTAGTAGGAGTTAAAACTAATACTTGTGGATTAATATTGTTAGATTTTGGTTTTTGTGACAATATTTGTAATATTGGTAACATGAAAGCAGCAGTTTTACCGCTTCCTGTTTGTGCAGATACTATTAAGTCTTTACCGGATAATGCTTGTGGAATAGTAGCTTCTTGTACTGGTGTAGGAGAAACAAAGCCTGCTGTTTTCAGAGCAGAGAATATATTAGAGCTAATTCCTATTTTTTCAAAAGACATGCTTTTACCTTATTATTAAATATAAATATTGTGTCACTTAAATTTTATCATTTAAATGACAATCGACGGGTAACATCGTGCCGACCAAATCTATATCTATTTAAATATCAGGCTAAAGGAGGTCAGGTAATCGATGAATGAAGACCTATTATAAGTTTATCAATAGGGCTGAAAAACCCAATATGAAACCCAGGCACATTAGTACCTTTCGTCATCGGTTCAGCATATCTTAAATTATTGCAACAATCTACTTATTTATGACAATTTACCAAATAATAGGTTTTTTTCTGTGATTAATCAGCCACTCATTTGCTATTTTGAAGTGATTGCATCCTATGAAAGGTAATGGTTTTTTACAAGCTGATAGTGGTGAAGGATGATTAGCTTTAAGTATCAAATGATTATTTTTAGTCGAACTAATTAACACATCTTTCGATTGTGCATAGTTACCCCACAACATAAAAACCTTTGGCGAATCATCATCAGATATTAGTTTTATAATAGAATCAGTTATAATTTCCCAACCTATTTTTTTATGAGATAGTGGTTGTCCTTCTTCAACTGTTAAAATAGAATTGAGAAGCAGTACTCCTTGATTAGCCCAGCAATCCAGATTACTTAATTTCACAAATTCCCTAGATGGGTATTCAATGGATAGTTCTTTACATATATTTCTTAAGCTTGGAGGAAGCTTCTGGCAATTTTCTAATACCGAGAATGCAAAACCATTAGCTTGTCCATTACCATGGTAAGGATCTTGCCCTAATATAATGATTTTAATATCAGAGATTGATGATATTCTATGTAAGGCTTTTGTGGGGTTGAATGGATATATAGTAGCTCCATCTAACAGTCTTGCTTCTATAAATTTATTTATACATAGCAATGTTCTAATATTGTCGTAAGAAAACATTATTTCATGCCAGACATCAGGCAATCTTTCTATAAAACCTATTAAGTTTTTTGATAGTAATTTCAATTTAAATGTAATTTTTTATAGTTATGTTTCAAATTTAAGTACTAATAATATAGCCATAAAAATCATTATTATAGATATAAATCCATCTAATATCCTCCATGCTTTTTGGCTAGAGAAGAATGGAGCAAACATTCGTGATCCTAGGCCGAGTATGCTAAGCCAAATTATACTTGCTACTATTACTCCAAAAGCATACGCCAAGCTCCTGTCTCCAAAAATACTTGATAATGACCCTATTAATATCAAATCTAACCAAAAGTGAGGATTCAGTAAACTAAATCCTAGAGCTCCTATTATTGCTGATTTTCTTGTCATTATTGTACCACTAGCTGCTATAAGGTTACTATTATTGTTTATTGATCTTTTAGCCGCTTTGTAAGCATAACTAATAAGAAATAATATACCAAATATTAATACTATCGTTTTAAAACATGGGATTAATAGTATTATCTCTTTTAGACCGAATACGCTAAGGGTAATAAAAATAGCATCAGATAGGGCACATACAGTTAATATTGTCAATATGTGTGATCGCATTATGCCTTGGCGTAATATGAAAGCACTTTGTGCGCCGACGACAGCAAATAGGCTAAGACCAGTAAGAAAGCCACTAGACAATGCTTCAAAGGTTGGAGAGTAAAAGAATGAAGCTAGCATGTTCAAGTTTTAAAAGGAGATAGGTTTAATTGTTATATGGCAAATAATGACCAAATTTTAATAAAGTTTTTATTGTTTCGGTAATATTTAACGAATTGATTTTATTAGAGATTTTAACCTTATATATTTTATCTTGTAAAGAATTCTAATCTAAATTTTAAAATTATAGCTTATAGAAAGTGGAGCATGATCACTAAATCTATTTTCTTTATATATCTCATAATTAATTGCTAATTTTGCAATATTATTTGTAGCAAATTGATAATCTATTCGCCATCCAACATTTTTTTCCCAAGATTTATTTCTGTTGCTCCACCATGTGTATTGATCTGAATCATGATTTAGCTCTCTAAAAACATCTAGCAAATTGTATTTTTTTATTATTTTAGAAATCCAATTACGCTCTTCTGGTAAAAATCCAGAATTTTTAGTATTATTTTTCCAATTCTTTATATCTATTTCTTTGTGAGCAATATTCCAGTCACCACATAATATAAATTCACGATTATAATTTCGATTCTCGTAATATATTTTATCTAAAAGAAGCTCAAAATCTTCCAGGAATCTAAATTTTGCATGTTGTCTATTTTCTCCACTTGTTCCTGATGGAAAATAAGCATTAATAATAGATAAATTCTCTAGATTTATTCGAATCAATCTTCCTTCACAATCAAATTCTTTGTTTCCCATGCCCTTAATTATGCTTTGTGGTTTTATACTCGAATATATTCCTACTCCACTATAACCTTTCTTTTCTGCACAAAAAAAATGTCCTTCGTATATCAATGGATTGATAATATCATCGTTAAGATCATTGTAAGAAATTCTGGTTTCCTGCATACAAACAATATCAGGCTTTTGGATTTTTAACCAGTTTACGAAACCTTTTCGGATAGCTGATCTTATTCCATTAAGATTTATAGAAGTTATTTTTAACAAATTTAACCTTTTTTTCGTATAATAGTAAGCTTATGTTTAGTATTGGCATTTTATAGATTATTTTTAACATTATAAAGGTTTATTATAATATGACCACTCTGGAGAATAATTCAGTTGATTTTGTAAAATTTGCATTGAGCTGCGAGGCATTATGTTTTGGTGATTTCGAAACAAAATCAGGAAGAAATAGTCCATATTTTTTTAACATTGGACGTTTTGATAGTGGTTACAAAATTAATCAATTATCAAAATTTTATACAAATGCTTTATTAAATTCAGGAATTGCATTTGATATGATATTTGGTCCTGCTTATAAAGGGATACCGTTAGTTATCTCAACCTCTATTAACTATTCATTGATGCTAAATAAAGATCTACCTTTTTCATTTAATAGAAAAGAAATAAAATCTCATGGTGAGGGTGGATTATTAATAGGATCTCCTTTGAAAGGGAAAGTTGTGATAATAGATGATGTTATTACTTCAGGAATTTCAGCAAGGGAATCTATAAATATAATAAAACAATCAGGAGCAGAACCTGTCGCTATGCTAATTGCTCTTGACAGAATGGAGTATTCTGTAGAACGAGGCATATCTTTGAGAAAATCAGCGGTACAAGAAGTTATAGAAACTTATAATATACCGGTTATTAGTATAGCTTCTTTAAACGACATTTTTTCTAATGTAATTAATGATGTAAATCTGTTTAAGTATCGCAAGAGAATTTCACAATACCGTGAAGCATATGGAATTCTCTAACGAGCTTTTTTGTCTTAGATACTTAGATTTATGTTTCAACTTTTTCCAAGTCTTTCTTGTATAGCTCTATGCTATGTTTTAACATAGCATTTATATCTCTGGGATTGATTCTGCCATTGCTTGCTTTCATTACTTGACCTATTAATGAATTGAATGCTTTTTCTTTTCCAGACAGATATTCCATAACAGCAATCTTATTCTTTGATATGACGCCATCGATTATTTCTGTAATTATTGATATATCGTTAATTTGATCCAAGCCTTCTTCTTTTATTATTTCATCAATATTGTATTGACCTTTATCCCACATAATTGATAGAACATATTTTGCATTTTTATTTGATATTGATCCATCAATCACTCTATTTATTAATGACGCTAATATATAACTTGTGATTTTATTTTCCTTGATACTTTTATTATCTCGATTCATAAGAGTGCTTAATTCTTGGCTTATAAAATTCGAAACAATTTTTTCATAGTTTTTTGGAATATATTTAATAACAGATTCAAAATATTCAGCTGTCTGTATATTAACAGTCATCTGCAGGGCTTCCTCTCTAGAAATACAGTAATCAGATTCGAATCTCTTTATTCTAGTTAAAGGAAGTTCTGGCATACTTTCTTTAATTTTTGATATGTATTCGTTAGATATATTTAATATTTGTAGATCGGGGTCAGGAAAATATCTGTAATCAGTAGCACTTTCTTTCGTTCTCATGCTTCTAGTCTCATCATTTTCCGCGTCATATAATCTTGTTTCTTGTATTACATGTCCACCATTTTCAATTAACTTAATTTGTCTATTAGATTCAAATATAATGGCTTTTTCCAAAAATCTGAATGAGTTTAAGTTCTTTATTTCAGTTCTCGTTCCGAGAATATTGCTGCCTGATTTACGAACAGATACATTTGCATCACATCTAAATGATCCTTCTTGTAGATTGCCATCACATATACCTAACCAAACAACTAAGTTGTGTAATGCTTTTGCATACATATAAGCTTCTTTAGCTGATCTTATTATTGGTTCAGTTACTATTTCTAATAAAGGTATTCCTGCTCTATTAAGATCTATTCCACTATTATAATTTTTATGTAAGGACTTCCCGGCATCTTCTTCTAAATGTGCTTGTGTTAATTTAACTTCTTTCTCTTCTCCATCCATGTAAAAAGAGATCGCACCATTCTTCATTATAGGGTTTCTAAATTGGCTAATCTGGTATCCTTTAGGTAAATCTGGATAGAAATAGTGTTTTCTCTCAAATACAGAATTTTTTGAAATTGTAGCTCCTGCAGCTAAACCAAATCTTATAGCATATTCAACTGTCTTAGAATTTAATGAAGGCATGCTTCCTGGAAGCGCCATATCTATTTCATTTGTTTGTTTATTCGGTTGTGATCCAAATAATGTGCTACTACTAGAAAATATTTTAGAATTTGTAGCTAGTTGCACGTGTGTTTCTAAACCTATGACTATTTCCCATCCAGACTTCATATTTTTATGCCTTATATTTTCGGATATTGTTTGTGCCAGTTAGTAACATGTTGATAGTAATCAGACAAAGCTAATATTAATCCTTCATCAAAGTAATTTCCAATAATTTGTAATCCAATAGGAAGATTTTTATTATTATCGAATCCACAAGGTATGGACATTGCAGGCAGTCCTGATAAACTAGCGCCTAATGTATACATATCACCCAACCAGTCCAGGGTATTACTAGAGTCCTCTCCAATGTTTTTTGCAGTTTCTTGAGAAACTGGCCCCATTATTACATCACATTCATTTAATAATGCATTTTTGAAATCTTGAGCTATAATCCTTCTGGTACATTGAGCTTTTAAGTAAAAATCTTCATAATTCTCACTAGATAGCATATGAGCACCTAACAATATACGTCGTTTCACTTCTAAACCAAAACCTTCAGCTCTAGATCTTGTAATCATTTCATCTAAGGTTTTATAATTTTTTGTTCTGTGACCATAACGAACTCCATCAAATCTAGATAGGTTACTATAGGCTTCAGCTGAAGCTATTACATAATAAGTTGGTATTGTTAGCTCAGTGTATGGTAATGAAATTGTAACTATAGATGCTCCTAGATTTTCAAAATCATATATTGCTTTTGTCACTGATTTTAAAATTTCGCCAGAAAGATTATTTCCAAAAAATTCTTTAGGAAGTCCTATCCGTATACCTTTTAGAGGAAAGCTATTGTTTTTATTAAATCTATTAGCATGTTTATCAAAATCTGCACGTATTCTACCTGGCTGATTTGTTATATTGTTACATTTCTCCAAACAGGTAGCATCTTTACCATCGAATCCTGTTATTATGTCTAAAATATCTAATAAATTTCTACTATTATTTGCTATTATACCAGCCTGATCTAGGCTAGATGCAAATGCAATAATGCCGTATCTTGAAGTAGAACCATATGTTGGTTTTATCCCACTAACACCACATAACGCTGCTGGTAGTCTCACTGATCCACCAGTATCAGTAGCAGTAGCAGCTACTACCATTCTTGCAGCTATAGCTGCAGCAGAACCACCCGATGATCCACCGGGAACCTTTTTATAATTCCAAGGATTAGCAACTGGACCATATGCAGAGTTTTCATTTGTTGATCCCATAGCGAATTCATCACAATTTAATTTTCCCAATGATACTGCACCAGCATTGCTTAGTCTTTCTACAACGGTTGCATTAAATGGACTAAGATATCCTTTTAGCATTTTGCTGGCAGATGTTGTATACCAGTCTGTAGTAACAAAAACATCCTTATGGGCAATCGGGATGCCTGATAAAGGACTAATTAATCCATTTGAAATATCTTTATCTACTTTTTTTGCTTGGGATATAGTTGTTTCTGGTCTTATATCAAGGAAAGCATTTATACCAGCTAAAGATTCAATAGTATCTAAACAGCTTTTTGCTAATTCTACAGCACTTATATCACCTTTAATAATAGCTTTACGCAGAGATGATATTTCTTCAAATTGTGTGTGTAATGGTTGTTTTGTCATAATCTACTCAACTGTTTTAGGAACTAAGAACATGTTATCTTCAAATTGAGGAGCATTTGTAATAACCTTTTCCATAAAATTATCTAAACAGCCTACATCTCTATCATTTCTCAGAAACATAGAAATTTCTTCATGTATTGATACAGGATGCAAAAGAAGTTTACTATCTTTATTATTTACAGTTTTTATGCGTTCAATAATATTTAAACTCTCATTTAATTCATTAGCAGTATCAGCGCACTGTTCTTTACTAAGTTCGATTTTTGCTAATTTAGCAATATTCTCTATATCATGTTTATCAAGTGTCATAAAAGATTCTGTATGTGTTAAAATGTTAACTATGATCCGGTAGTTTGTTATTGTACCTGATAAAAGGCCACCTATTATAAAATCGATAATTATAGTTTACTCATTTTGGGTTAGACAATAATTAATTTTTTTGAATTTTAACAGTAATAGGTTTTTTTTAAATATTTTTTAATAAGCTAGATATCAATGTTTGGATTTCTACGTAGTTATTTCTCTAGTGATATGGCAATTGATCTTGGTACTGCTAATACTCTTATTTATGTAAGAGGAAAAGGTATTGTACTTGATGAGCCATCAGTTGTTGCTATTCGTCATGATGGTGGACCTCATGGAAAAAAAATTATTCAAGCTGTTGGTCATGAGGCTAAACAGATGTTGGGGAGAGTGCCTGGTAATATGGAGGCTATAAGACCAATGAAGGATGGAGTTATAGCAGACTTTACTGTTACTGAACAGATGTTGAAGCAATTTATTCGTATGGTTCACCCACGCAACATGTTAGCACCTAGTCCTAGAATTATAGTTTGTGTGCCGTGTGGTTCCACACAGGTAGAGAGACGGGCTATTCGTGAATCAGCTCTTGGAGCAGGGGCTTCTCATGTTTACCTTATAGAAGAACCAATGGCAGCAGCTATTGGAGCCGGTTTATCTGTTTCTGATGCTAGTGGATCTATGGTAGTTGACATAGGTGGTGGAACTACAGAGGTTGCTATAATTTCCTTAGGTGGCATGGTATATAAAGGTTCTGTAAGAGTTGGTGGAGATAAGTTTGATGAATCTATCGTTAATTATATTAGACGTAATTACGGCATGTTAATTGGCGAGCCAACAGCGGAATTAATAAAAAAACATATAGGATCTGCTTTCCCTGGTTCTGATATAAAAGAAATTGAGGTTAAAGGTAGAAATTTGGCAGAAGGAGTGCCTCGTAGTTTTACTGTATCTTCTAACGAAATACTAGAATCGTTGACAGATCCATTAAATCAGATTGTATCTGCAGTCAAAATAGCACTTGAACAAACACCGCCAGAGTTAGGTGCTGACATAACTGATAAAGGAATTTCTCTTACAGGAGGAGGCGCCTTGTTGAGGGACCTTGATCGTTTGCTTCAAGAAGAGACAGGATTGCCTGTAGTTGTAGCACAAGATCCATTAACTTGTGTTGTACGCGGTTGTGGTGAAGCTTTAGAACATCTTGAAAAGCTAGGATCAATTTTTATAAATGATTAATATTTGTAATTCATAGTGTACTTATTGTTTTATTGAGGAAACATGAAATCCCATGATGTTCCTACTCTTTTTAGACAAAGGCTATCTTTAGAGTTAAGGTTGTTGTTTCTGATGATATTTGCTTCATTGCTTTTAATGGTAGATAGTCATTATAGTTTTATTGAGCCATTTCGTAGAGTAGTAGCGGTTGCTATATATCCATTCCAGAGGATTGTAGTTGCGCCAAGAGATGTTGTTATTCAGTTTAATTCTTACATTAATGCAGCTAGTATTATAAGAAAAGAAAATGAATTTTTGCAAAGACAACGAATCGAATTAGCTCAGGTTACGACACGTATGGCTCAATTGCTTGTAGAAAATAATCAGTTGCGTAATTTGTTAGGAATAAAAGAGAATATTCAACAACCTTCTGTAGTAGTGGAAATACTTTACGATACCGTAAATTCTTTTAATAGGCGTTTAGTTTTTAATAAAGGCAGCAATTCTGGAATATTGCCTGGAATGCCTGTTATAAACGAATCTGGTGTTGTTGGTCAAATTATACGAGTTACACCAATGACTTCTGAAGTAGCTCTTATATCTGATAGTTGTATTGCTATACCTGTCCAGATAAGTAGAAATGGTATGAGACTAATATCTTTCGGTGCAGAATCTGGAAAAATAGAAGTTCGTTATTTGCTGGATAATGTGGATATCAGAGAAGGTGATAAATTAATTACTAGCGGAATCGGTGGAATATTTCCAGCTGGGTTGCCCGTTGCCGAAATTACTAAAATAGAAATTGATAAATCAACAGGTTATCATAGGGCTGTATCTGATAACCTAGCTCAACATGAAAGATATCGTCATTTCATAGTGCTTCAGGTTGACTTAAGGAATATTACCGAGTAATTATTAGAGGTATTAGGTGAATATTAATAAGAAATACCGAAATATAGGCATACCAACAAACGTTGATAATACCAAAATAATGGAGCCTATAGAATCACAATTTATATACCTTACGATAACTGTTTCTTGGATTATCTCTTTGTTGCCTTGTAAACTTTTTCTGGAGCTTCCAATTGTTGTTATCTCCTTTTGGTGTATTTATGAATCTTCTAAAATAGGATTATTGACAGCATTTTTCTTTAGTATATTAATTGATGTGCAACAGTCTTTAATTATGGGTAGTAGTGCTTTGGAATATTTATTGATAGCATACTTTTCACTTTTTCTACATAGAAGACTATTATGTTTTGATATATTTAGCCAATCATTGCATTTGCTTCCAATATTTTTCTTTTCTAAGCTAATAAAAAGTTTGTTCATTGCCTGGATTAATGGTTATTGGATTGGTTGGTTATTAATATTAGACACGTTGATTGTTGCTATTATATGGCCAATTATAGGATCGGTCTTACTAAAATATAAACGTCTTCAGACAGAATCTGATATGTCGTAGACCATTGATTTTAAAATATTTATGATAGATGTTAATAATTCGAATCAACAAAGGAATAAATTTTATACTAGAGTTCTAATAGGTTATGCATTTGCAATTTTTTGTTTCTTCTTGCTATTTTGTAGATTATGGGTACTACAGATTAGTCGACATGATGGTTTATCAAAAAGTGCTGATAAAAATCGTATAGCTATAGTTCCGATACCTTCAAAAAGAGGTGAGATTTTTGATCGTAACGGTGAAGTGCTAGCTTGTAATAGTTACACTTATAAAATAGATATAATTCCAGCTATAGCTGGAAATTTAAAAGATATTCTGGAAAAACTAGAACCAATAATGTGCTTTAACCAAAATGATATAAGAAATCTAAAGAAAAAAATATCAGAAACAAATGGTTATAAACCTATAACCATTTGTAATAAATTAGACGCTTATAAAGCTTCTTGGTTTGCTGCTCATTATTTTAATTTCCCTGGTTTAGAGTTAAAAGCTAGATTGTTGAGAGAATATCCTAATAAAGATTTAGCTGCTCATGTATTAGGCTATGTTGGGAAAATATCTGATAAGGAACTGGAAAACTTAGAAAAAACAGGCAAAATAGGTAACTATAGAGGGTCAGATTTAATAGGAAAAAAAGGAATTGAAAAAGTATACGAGGAAATTTTACATGGTCGTGCTGGTTTAGATGAGTTGGAAATTACCGTTACTGGTAGACCTGTACGTAAAATAAGATCTATTGATCCCATCGCAGGTTCTGATATTTTTTTATCTATTGATATTAAGTTACAGAAAATAGCTGAAGAAGTCTTTGGCGATAGAAAAGGTAGTTTAGTAGCCATTAATCCTAGTAATGGTGAAGTTCTTGCCTTAGTGTCAAAACCATCTTTTAATCCAAATTTATTTGTTGATGGAATAGATCCAGAAAGTTGGAATTATCTAAACAATTCCTTAGATTGCCCACTAATAAATAGGGCATTACATGGGACATATCCAATTGGATCTACCTATAAACCATTCATTGCTTTAGCTGCTTTAGAGCTTGGTAAGAAAAAAGCATCAGATGAGATATTTGATCCAGGATATTTTGAATTTAAAGGACATAGATTCAGAAACCCTGGCAGCGTAGCATACGGTATAGTAAATATGAACAAGGCTATTGTTGTTTCATCTGATACTTATTTTTACTCTTTAGGATTAGATATTGATGTTGATATACTTCATGATTTTGTAAAACAATTTGGATTCGGTCAGATAACTGGTATTGACTTGGATGGAGAAAAAAGAGGAATATTGCCATCAACTGATTGGAAATATAATAGATATAAAGATAAAAAACTTCAAAAATGGTATACAGGAGATACCATATCTTTGATGGTTGGCCAAGGATATAATTCATTTACTATTTTACAGCTTGCTCAAGCAACTGCAACATTGGCAAATGATGGGATATACAGAAAACCTCATATAGCAATCAAAATGAGAAATTGCCAAGATGATTTTGTAAAAATTGCCATTGATGATAGTATAAATATTCCACTCAAGAGAGATAATATTAGTTTTATAAAAAATGCAATGATAGAAGTTGCTCATTTTGGCACAGCAAAAAAATCATTCCAAAGTGCTCCATATCTAGTTGCAGGAAAAACAGGAACAGCACAGGTGTATAGTTTAAAAGGTGGAAGATATTGCACAGACAATATTAATGAAAATCTTAGAGACCATGCTATGTTTATTGGTTTTGCCCCAGCAGATAACCCAAAAATTGCAGTTTCTATAATTGTAGAAAATGCGGGATGGGGATCTAAAGAAGCAGCACCAATAGCTCGTAAAATTTTTGATTATTGGTTATTGCAACAAAAATACAATGATCGATAAGATATAGATCTATTTTGTATAAGGAAATATTAAGGTTGAAAAATTTTCATATTTTTGTATTACGCAAGATAATTAGTTGTGTAGATTTTTATTTATTACTGATATTAATAGCTTTCATGGCAATTGATATGGCTGTTATATATTCTGCTGCTGGTTATTCTAGTTATCGTTTTCTGGGACAATTTGATCATTTTTTATTCTCTTTGTTTGTAATGTTATTAATAGCACTTATGCCTACTTATTTGCTAAGAAATTTTTCTATACCTTTTTATGTATTAGGTATTGTTTTACTTTTATGTGTGGAATTTTTTGGTGAAACAGTTAAGGGTGCAACTCGTTGGTTAAGTTTAGGTTTTATTCGTATTCAACCATCAGAAATTCTAAAAATTGCTTTACCAATGATGTTATCTTATTTTTTTGATGTGCAAGATAAAGATCATTTAACTTTTAAAATTTTTTTAATAGCTATTTTAATTTTAATAGTTCCTTGTTTGTTAATATTAATACAACCTGATTTAGGAACGGCTTTATTAGTATTTGGAGCTGGTATTTCTGTAATTTATTTTGCTGGGTTGTCATTTAAGATAATATTTCCTATATTTTTAACTTTTGTTCTTGTCATATCATGTCTTTTATATTATGAAGATGTTCTATGTAAAGATGGAGTTAGTTGGATATTTTTGCATGATTATCAGAAAAATAGAATTTGTACTTTGTTAAATCCAAGCTCTGATCCTCTTGGAAGAGGTTTCCATACTATACAATCCATTATTGCTATTGGATCTGGAGGATTATATGGCAAAGGTTATATGTTAGGAACACAAACACATTTGGATTTTATACCAGAACGCAGTACGGATTTTATTTTTGCTGTTTTCGCCGAAGAATTTGGATTATATGGTTGTGTTTTTCTGTTGATTTTATATAGTCTTTTGATTTTTAGAGGCTTGCTGATTTCTATGCAAGCAAATTCTCAATTTTCTAGATTATTAGCAGGGTCTATAACTATGATGATTTTCATATATGTATTTGTCAATATTGGAATGGTTACCGGCATATTACCAGTAGTAGGTGTTCCTCTACCTTTCATGAGTTATGGAGGATCTGCTCTATTAACTATGTGTGTAGCATGTGGAATATTAATGAATATAGGAAAAGTCATAGATAAATAAAAATGTAAAAAGGGCATAACTATAAAAATAGTCATACCCTTCCTTTTATAATGATAAACTTATTTCATTTATTAGGTATTTTTACGCCCAATTTATCTGCTAATTGATATATATTTTCCCAAATTGAATGCTCAAACTCTACAGAATCTTTGTTTTTAGATCTATTTATAGCTTCAAATTCTCCTGGGTACTGTACTTTTTCGATTCCAGGTTGAGGAGGGCATGAATGAAGATATTCCAAATATGCATTAGTCTCCTCTTTAATCCATTCGCTATTAGAATTTACCTTATTAGGATCTATTACTATTGCGAACATATTATTCATAGCAGCCCCACGTCTAGGATTATTAGGCTGTATAGTACCGCCTCCAGTAAGTATACCAGCTAATAATTCAGCTACTAGACCCAAAGCATAACCTTTATGAGCTCCAAAAGGTAATAAAGAACCAGGAGGATTAGTAAAAAGAGCATTAGGATCATTTGTTGGATTTCCAGATGCATCTATTAATGATCCAAAGTCTGCTTTCATACCTTTGGTAGCAAGAACCCTAGCTTTATTTATAGCCATAGAACTTGTTGCCATATCTACTACCAATGAAGGATACTTATCAGATAATGGTATAGAGAAACACAAAGGATTAGTTGTCATTCGCGCTTCTTTACCACCATATGGAGCTACAGTTGGTTCTCTATTTATTACATTTGTAAAAGCAATAAAGATCATTCCAGCCTTTGAAACAATCTCTCCATAGAACCCCATACGTCCAAGATGATGTGCATTTCTTAATGTAAATGTACATTGACCGTATTTTTGGGTGTTTTCTATAGCTTTTTGCACAACGACCTTGCCAACATGTTGTCCAAAACCCCTGCAACCATCAAATCCTAAAAATGTACCTTGATCGTTTATTAACTCTGGTCTGCCATCTGGATTCAAAAATCCTTTAGACAGTACTTTATAGTAAGTAGGTAATATTGATAATCCGTGACTAGTATATCCCACCTGATCAGAGCTAACTAGATGTTGTGCAACATCTAGTGCTATATCAGTAGGAACACCTTGTGCTATCAATATATCCTTGCCAAAATTAATAGCTTGGTTGATATTAAGTTTCATAATGTTCTTACTAATTACCTTTTATAGACAACCTAACCAACGCCAGTAGGTCATGCTGAATAATACCATTAATAAATAACCGACTACGGTTAATACTATACCAACTTTCGCAAATTGTTTTGCATTAAAAGTTTCAGTACCCATACAGATCATATTTTGAGGTGCATTTACAGGTAGAATAAATCCAAAACTTATTACAAAACCTAACAGCATAGTTATGCCGGCTCTATTAATATCACCAGGCATTGTGTTCAGCATAGATATTATTATTGGTAATAAAGCTGAAGCTAAAGCTGTAGCACTAGCGAATCCAAGGTGTATTATTATCAAGAATGCAGCCAATACCGCAAATATTCCAACAGAACCAAGTTGATCTATTCCAGTATTTAAAACTACCTTGTTTCCCAACCATTGACCTGCATGTGTTGTTAGTAAAGCAGATCCAAGGCTGACGCCAATTCCGAATACTATAACAGTTCCCCAAGGAATACGTGACTGCACATCTTTCCAAGACATAACTCCGAATCCTGGTAAAATCAGTAAAACCAAACCTATATATGTTGTTGATGTTGTATCAAAACTATGTATTTTGCCTTCAGTCGCCCAAAAGAATAATAGCAGCATAGATATCGCTAATAATTTCTTTTGTTGAGCAGGCATTGGTCCTAGTTCTAACAGAGATTTTTCTACTGCTTCTTTACCAACTTTTATTCCATCTGGTTCAGGAGGCAACATTTTTAAAACTAATGCGATCAAAAATACTGACATTAATGCTGACCATGGAGCACCGGCAAGAAACCAGTCTGACCATGCTACATTTTCTCCTAGCATTTTATTCATAAAGCCAGCAGTCAACAAATTTTGAGCTGATGCTGTTTTTATTCCAATATTCCATATACCGGTGCCTTGAGCAACAACTATCATTATACCAGCAGCTATGTTAGAACGTTTGTTCAAACCAAATGATGTAATTATACCCATCATAATAGGAACAACAGCAGCACTGCGAGCAGTGGCACTTGGTACTGCTAAGCTCAGTATTATTGTAACAGCTATACAACCTATCATTATGCTTTTTGTGCTAGTTCCAACTTTTGACAATGTAAATAGAGCTATACGTTTGTCAAGACCAGTAAAAGTCATAGCAGCAGCAATAAACAAAGCTCCCCAAACTAATGCTAATGCAGAGTTAGAAAATCCTGATAGTGCTAATCCCATTGCAGAGGCAGTCCCGAAAGCCACATTCGGATTATCTATCGATGGAGATGTTCCAATTAAAAATGCCATTAAAACTGTGATCATAATGGCACTTGCTTCATAAGAAACTGCTTCTGTAACCCATACGACTACAGCAAAGGCCAATATTGCCAGCATTCGGTGTCCAGCCAAAGGCAGATCACCAGATAGTGGCAGAAAAAGTACCCCAACGAGAGCAAGTATTCCAAATAACAAACCTTTTGGAATGCGACTCGCGACAGCTGGGGTAGGAGGATATAATTTTGACTTCACCATTCTCACTCTCCAATTCAGCTATACAAAAAAATAAGATTAAACCTATACTATATTACTTATTTACACTAATTATCAATTTTTTATTTTATTATTAAATCTATTCTTAATAAATCATAGTTCCTACACCTTGATCAGTTAGTAACTCAAGTAGTAGACAATGTGGCACACGACCGTCAATTATATGAACGGAGTTTACTCCATTCCTTGTAGCTTCTAACGAAGATGATATTTTTGGTATCATCCCCCCAGAGATTGTACCATCAGCAAATAATTTATCTATAGATTGTGATGATAATGAACGTAATAATTGTCCTTTTTTATCCAACACACCAGGTATATTTGTCATCATAACAAGTTTCTCTGCTTTAAGTATCTCGGCAATTTTACCTGCTACTATATCAGCATTTATGTTGTATGCTTCGTTGTCTTCACCATAACCAATTGAAGAAATAACCGGTATAAATTGATCATCCTGAAGGGCTATAACAATTGAAGGATCTATGGAAAGAACCTCTCCAACAAATCCAATATCTATTAGTTCTGAGGGATTATTAATACTTGGTATAAGTTTTTTTTTGGCTTTTATCATAGCCCCGTCTTTTCCTGTTAACCCTACAGCTTTTCCACCAAATTCATTTATCATCATAACAATATCTTGTTGTACTTGGCCACCTAAAACCCATTCTACAATTTCCATTGTTTCACTATCTGTAATTCTCATTCCCTGAATAAATATAGATTTTTTGCCAACCCTGTTTAATGCTGCATCGATTTGTGGTCCTCCGCCGTGAATTACCACTGGATTCAATCCAACTAATTTTAATAGTACTAAATCATGAGCTACAGTTCTTTGCAGGTTATAATCTGTCATTGCATTACCACCATATTTAATCACAATGGTTTTGCCATGGAATTTTCTTATGTATGGCAGAGCCTCTGAAAGAACTGTTGCTTTTATATCTGGAGAGATTTTATTATCTATAATATTGAGGGTGTTGGTCATGATAACTTTGTTTTGTTGATTGTACAGGTTGTCATCTTAATCTTTTTAAATTTTCTTAAAAGTTTCCAACTTCACTCTATAATAACTAGTGACTATTTAACAACCAAATTATCTAATTTTTAGAAATATTAGTTGCTTTTTTGTCTATATATTCAAACAATTTTATCACTTGTTTAACACCATACATGTTAGCTGCTATTATTGCAGCTTCATTTCCTTCATTTTTAGTAACTAGTCCCATTAAAAATACTGTTCCTTTATCAATAATAATTGATATCGCTCCTGATTGTACATTTTTATTATTTATTAATGCTGCTTTTATTTTAGAATAGATCCATTTTTCACAAGAGATATTAATAAAAGTTGGAATACATTCCAACTTTATTTGGTTTATTATTGATTCTATATTGTTGACAGAATTTGCTATTCTATTAATATCAGAGATATAAGTAATATCATCAACTTCTCCAGTCAATAGAACTCTTCGATTGTATGATTTAACTAAAATTCGAGCTTGATTTTTATCCTTTAAATAATTGTAAATACCTCTTTTAATTTTTAGCTCGATGATTTTATCTTCAAGTTGTGCTCCAGCGGTTCTTCTATCTAACATTATTGACATGGTGGCTATAGCAGTTCCTCCTAACAATACGGGAGTACAACCAGATAATATTGCAGCAATGATCAATATTAATATAAAATTTTTCATTTTTAGGTATTTAAATGTGATTTTTTATTTATTTGAGATATTTGTGCTTATTTTATTGCACCCTTCTAACTTTTAATTGTACATAATCAAATATGAATAAGACAAATTTTTTAAAAAATATGAATTTTACTTTTGCTATAGAGCAAATTGCTGCACAAGATTGGCCTATATCTACTCTTTATATAGTAGCAACCCCTATTGGAAATTTAGCCGATATAAGTCTTAGGGCTATTTATTCTTTATCTGTAGTTGATTTGATTGCTGCAGAGGATACTAGGGTCAGTCATAATCTATTAAGTTTTTATGGAATAGAAAATAAATTAATTACAGCGCATAGGCACAATGAATTAGAAGCATCTAATAAAATTTGTGAATATTTAAATTTAGGTAAAAGAGTTGCTTTGGTATCAGATGCTGGCACTCCTGGTATAAGTGATCCAGGATCTAGGATTATATCAAAAGTTAGATCTCATGGTTATAGGATTATACCAATTCCAGGTGCTAGTTCTGTTACTACTGCTCTTATGGGAAGTGGAGTTACTACAGATGAGAATCCATCATATGCTTTCGCTGGTTTTGTTCCATCTAAACAAAATCAAAGATTGTTTTGGTTTAAAGAATGGAGTAACAAAACATTTCCAGTAATAATGTTCGAATCTTCTCACAGAATAATAGATAGTTTAGAGGATTTGAGAAAAATATGTGGTAGTGGAAGATTTCTGACAATAGCAAAGGAACTTACTAAAAAATTCGAAAAAATAGATACAATTCCTATTGGAGAAACGTCCAAATTAAAGTTAAATAACTTGCAATATTTTAAAGGTGAGTTTGTTATTATTCTTCATAGTGATGAACTTAAGGATTTAGAAACAGACAGATTAATAAATATTGATTCGTTTATGGAAATCTTGCTTGATTGTATGCCTTTATCTGAGGCCGTTAGAGTTATATCCAAAACAACTGGCATATCAAGAAAATTTTTATATAATAAGGCTATTTCATTTAAGGCCGATATATGAATATCCTTATAGAAGAAATAGATTATATGTTTTACTGTTTTTTAAGTATCATAGATAATATAAATTGTTATATTTTGAATGTCCTAAGACTCGTAAATGATCAAAATTGATATTGGTCAACCAAATCAATGATTTATAAAAAAATAGATGATTTTTACTTACCTTTAAGGTTAATTTAATTGTACAATTTTTAAAAAATTGTTGTTGTAATTTATAAAAAGGCTTTCTTATATAGAAAGTATAATTTTATTTATAATTAAAACCATGTTTTATGGTTATTGCTACGAATACAGTATTATTCCAGATAATCTATTAATTTATACACAAAATAAAATTAACAGTTGATTAATCATGAATATTATTCATATAGTTTTTTGTTAAATTAAATAGATTTAAAAGTTTTTAAGCATTACCATGTTGATTTTTATGTTGTGATACTAGCCTTATATATTAAGAACATAGCATTAAATTCTTTTGCTTATCAAAAATGATTTCCAATCATAAAGATTCAGTATTTTTTTAAAATTTCTTTCAACTAAATATAAATTTCTTGGTTTATCAATATAAAAATGTCCTTAGCATTACTGCTATTAAATTTTATTAATTCAAAAATAACACATATAAATTTAATTATTGTTGCTTAAAATTGCAATAGTTTGTCGTTCTATAAAATCTCCAAAGGTGTCTATGCCACGCATTTGTAGAATTGTATTTCTTACTGCAGCCTCAACTATAACTGCTAGATTTCTTCCAGCAGCAACTTGTATTGTGACAGACCTTATGGGTACTCCAAGAATATTTTTAGTAACTCCTTTTTGCAAAGGTAGTCTTTCAAAAACATCATTGTTAGATTGTTTCATCAAATCAACTACAAGTTTTAATCTCATTTTGTGGCGAACTGCGATTTCTCCAAATATTGTTCTTATGTCTAATAACCCTAACCCTCTAACTTCCAGTAGATTTTGTAATAATGTTGGACATTTTCCTTCTACAATACTTGGGGCTACCTGAAATAATTCTACAACATCATCTGCTATCAACACGTGGCCTCTCGATATGAGCTCAAGTGCTAACTCGCTTTTTCCAAGACCTGATTTACCAGTAATGAGTACCCCAATTCCGAATACATCCAGAAATACACCGTGAATTATTTCAATAGGGGCTAGTTTTTTACTAATATACACTCTAAGAATATCTATTAGTTTTGCTGCATCTATGTGAGTTGATAATAGAGGTATATTATATTGACTGCAGTTATTAATTAAAACTTGGGGGGCTTGTAGGTTATTTGCTATCAAAATAGCTGGAGATTTACCATTATATAATTCTTTTATATAATTTATTTGTCTGCTTTTTTCAAGACGGATATAGTAATCCATCTCTTCCAATCCAAAAATTTGTATTCTAGACGGGTGAATAAGGTTCAAGTGTCCGACAATATTAGCAGAAGAGGTATCTTCATCTGAAATTAATCGGTTAGAGGATGACTGTCCTGCTATCCATTGAAACTTGATTTTATCATTATTATCCTGAACTAATTCTTGTAATGTTGGTAGCATGCCTAAATATTTTATTAAATGTTATTGCCAATGAAAATACCTATTAAATATAAACTTGTCATATATTTAATCAAATAAAAAATAGAAAATCTTTGCTAATTATTAGTTAAATAATAGATTTAATAATTACTAAAAGGTATTTTTCTTTTTCTTTTTCTTTTAGTTTAACCAATTGTCTATCAACTTTTTCTGCTAAATTGTCGATTGCATCGTATAAATTAGTGTCAGATGATTTGCAATGTAATATAGTTTTACTTATGTGTCTAATGTTTATTTCGATGTTATGTTGTGAATGCTCTATGTATACAGAAACACTTATGTGAAGCTCTTTATCAATTCTAAGTAGAGTAGTATTATTTAATTTTTTTGATATGTATTCATGCATTGCTGCTGTTATCTCTACATTGCGACCTATGATATTTAGATCCATAACATTCTCCTATTTGTTCTAATGGGAAATATTATTTTATGCTTAATAAAGGATAGAGACAATGTCTACATGTTAAATTTTTTATTATATATGATTGCCTAACTAATTTATCAGATAAAATTTTTCATAGATTAAGCTAGATATAAATCAACTTTCATTTATTATATATGCTCATAACATATTTTTAAAAGCTGTTAATTTTGACAAAAGCTTTTGATATTACACTTAATAAAATATTACCATCAGAAAGTTCTTAGTTGCCATAACTAGGCAATCATGCATACATGCTTAGATTTCAGCCTATACAAAGCTCAAGTGTAATTAGAGGTTAGATTGGCCTGATATTTGTCCACTAGTATATTCAATATTTTCCAATTATCTTATAACAACCTTTTACTGATATTATAGGGTCATTATTCAATTTAAATGATATTTTTCAATTAACCCAGTTTCAACCATAGGGTTCTTACTGTCAGATGACGTGATACCTTTGTTTAATATTTTATGTCTTAGTCAATTTTTATAAGATATTTTTTTTGTTAATGTTTATTTTGTATTGCAATGTTGTTTAGTTATCATTAGTTTTATAATAATTATCCCTTATATATCAAATAACTATTGTTAAGCTAGTCAAAGTTGTAGAATTATATTATATATCAATGGTTTTTTATCAGTTATATGAGGAGTTATTTATTCAGTTCTTATAAATTTCATGGTTCTATAAATACTTTTTTATAATTACTATGTGATATTTATAGTTTTGTTGTTCTATTTTGTGTAATTGGTTTATCTGTTTTTCATAGAAAAGGGATTTTGATGGGTTATTTTGACGTAGTCGATCTTTCCAGATTTCAATTTGCTGCTACAGCTTTTTACCATTTTATTTTTGTTCCATTAACGCTTGGCTTGTCTGTTTTGCTTGCGATTATGGAAAGTGTTTATGTAATAACTGGCAAAGATATATGGAAGCGTATCACAATATTCTGGGGTACTTTATTTGGCATTAATTTCGCTTTAGGTGTTGCAACTGGTGTTGTGATGGAATTCCAATTTGGTATGAATTGGTCTTACTATAGTCACTATGTTGGAGATATTTTCGGAGCTCCTTTAGCACTTGAAGGTTTATCAGCTTTCTTCTTGGAAGCCACGTTTGTTGGTTTATTCTTTTTTGGTTGGGATCGTCTATCAAGAGTAGGTCACTTAATAGTTACATGGCTAGTAGCTTTCGGTACTAATTTATCTGCTTTATGGATTTTAGTGGCTAATGCTTGGATGCAGAATCCAGTAGGTGCTTCTTTTAATCCAGATACAATGAGAATGGAAATGGAAAGTTTTTTTTCTGTTCTTCTTAGCGAAACTGCACAGAGTAAGTTTTTACATACAGTCAGTGCTGGATATATAACTGGTGCTATTTTTGTTTGTGGAATTAGTTCTTGGTATTTGCTTAAAGGTCGCAATTTGGAAATTGCAAAAAGGTCATTGTCGGTTGCTGTAGCATTTGGGTTTTTCGGATCACTTTCTTCTATAGTATTAGGTGATGAGAGCGGTTATCTAGCTTCTAGTCATCAAAAAATGAAAATTGCAGCTATAGAGTCAATGTGGGAAACTGAACCAGCTCCTGCTTCCTTTAACTTGTTAGCTATCCCTAATCAAAAAGAACGCAAAAATGATTTCGAGATTAAAATACCATATGTTATGGGTATAATAGGAACTCGTTCTCTTGATAAAGAAATATCAGGTATTAATGATCTTGTTGATAATGCTAAAGTTGAAATTTTAAGAGGTATTATTGCTTTCGATGCTTTAGAGAAGATCAGATCTAATTCTGAAGATAAAGAAGCCAGAGAGTTATTTAATAAAAATTGGAAATCTTTAGGTTATGCATTACTAGTTAAGCGTTATCAATCTGATTTAAGCAAGGCAACTTCTGATGATATTGCTAAAGCAGCTTTGGATACTATACCAGGAAATGTTACTGCTTTGTTCTATTGTTTTAGAATCATGGTAGCCCTTGGGTTCTATTTTGCAATTCTTTTTGCTACTTCTTTATGGTTATCAATGAAGAAAGGTTTGCATAATTATAAATATTTACTAAAAGTATTCTTGTTTAGTATACCTCTACCATGGATCGCGTTAGAATGTGGCTGGTTTGTTGCCGAGTATGGAAGACAGCCGTGGGTTATAGAGGGAGTGCTTCCTACTTATTACGCAGCTTCAGGTTTGTCTTTGTTAGATTTATCAATTAGTCTTGGCATTTTCTTATCTATCTATACCACGTTATTTATAGTAGGTTTCAGATTAATGTTAGCAGCTATTAGAAAAGGTCCAGATTTTGAAGAAAATAATATTGACCGACATAGTCTTTTTTCAAAAGATAATTAATAATATTTATTGAGATCATCATGGAATCTTTTATTTTTTTAGAATATTCTACCTTAAGGTTCTTATGGTGGATATTTTTGGGAGCATTGCTTGTTGGTTTTGCTGTTACTGATGGGTTTGACCTAGGTGTAGCAGTTTTATTACCTTTAGTTGCTAAAAGTGATAACGAGAGAAGGGTATTAATAAATTCTATTGGTCCTATTTGGGAAGGTAATCAAGTTTGGCTAATCACAGCTGGTGGGGCTATTTTTGCTGCCTGGCCTTTGATATATGCTGCATCTTTCTCAGGTTTTTACTTAGCTATGTTGTTGGTATTAGTTGCGCTAATTATAAGACCGGTTGGATTTAAATATCGTAGCAAACTAGACTCTAGCTCATGGCGCAGTACCTGGGATTATTTATTATGTTTCTCAGGAGTTGTAGCTTCTTTAGTATTTGGCGTAGCTATGGGTAACATAATTCTAGGTGTTCCAATTGGTTTCGATCATATTAGCTTAAGAGTGTCTTATCATGGTAGTTTTTTTGAACTATTCAGACCTTTTACTTTAGTTACGGGAGTTCTTAGTGTAGTGATGCTTGCTATGCATGGTGCAAATTTCTTAGTACTGAAGACAGAAGGTATTTTGCAAGAAAGATCTATGTTTTATGGGAAAATATTCTCATTGTTAACAGCAGCGATTTTTATAGCTGCTGGATTTTTTGTAAAAAATATCGATGGTCAAATAATAACAAGCACTATTAACTATAATGGTGCTTCTAATCCATTATTAAAGGCGATTGAATTACAACAAGGAGCATGGTTATTAAATTATGAAAAATGGCCTATAGCTTGTATGGCACCTATATTTGGTATATTGGGACCTATAGTATCGTTTATATCTATTAAAAAACAATATCATATTTCAGCATTTATTGGATCAAGTGTTGGTATTGCTGCTATTATTGTCACTGTAGGAGTTTCTTTATTTCCTTTTCTTATGCCTTCTTCTTTTGGAAGCTATAGCAGTGGATTGACAGTTTGGGATTCCTCTTCAAGTCATTTGACTCTTTGGGTTATGTTTTTGTCGACTATTTTATTTTTACCTATAGTTATCGCTTATACTGCTTTTGTATACAAGGTAATGAGAGGGAAAGTTAATGATAAATCCGTTGCTGAGTCTCATAATTCTTATTAGTTTTTAATATTGGAGGTTTAAAATGTGGTATTTTTCCTGGATTTTAGGGTTGGGTTTTGCTGCAGCCTTTAGTATTATTAGCGGGATACTTTTTGAATATAAGAATAATTCGAATAATGCTGATTAATTTTAATGAGTAAAAGCAATATGCTTAGTAAATCTGGCAAGATTTGGCTTGGAAAGCTTGTTGCTTTTGCTAAATTTCATTTGATAATTGCTATTTTATTGCCATTACTTGGTAGTATTTTACTGATTTTTCAATTATGGATATTATCGAATATATTAAATTCTGTTTTTATTGACCATGTCAATAGAGATTATTTGATATATCCTATTTCTTTGTTTGCTTTTTTAGTAATTATGCGTGCTACTATTGCATACGTACAAGAATTATATGCTATAAAAGCATCTGAGACTATAAAAGCAAATATAAGAAAAATATTGTACGAGAACCTATTTGCAAATGGTCATATGTGGACTAGAAGTCAAGTTTCTGGAGCTATTGCTAGCAGCATAGTTGAACAGGTAGAGCTTTTGGATGGCTACTTTCGCAAGTATTTACCCATATCTGTTAGTGCAGCAATTATTCCTATATCTTTTTCAATTTTGATATTTTATTTCGATAAAATTATAGGTATGATACTATTTATAAGTGTCCCACTTATACCATTATTTATGGCATTGATTGGTTACGGTGCAGAGCGTGCCAGCAGTAAATATCTGGATTCTTTTTCATGGCTTTCTGGTTTTTTTGCTGATAGGCTAAGAGGGTTAATGACATTAAAGTTATATGGTTGTGAAGAAAGAGAGCTTGACTCAGTAATAAAAGCAAGTAATGATCTTAAAGATCGTACATTGTCGGTTTTGAGAATTGCATTTTTATCATCTGCTGTTTTAGAATTTTTTTCTGCTATGGGTGTTGCCTGTATTGCTGTATATGTTGGTCTAACTTTTCTAAATTTTATTCATATAGGAAAAGATCAAATTAATCTGCAGCTAGGTTTATTTTTTTTATTGATAGCTCCAGAAGTTTATAATCCTTTAAGACAAATGGCTTTGTACTATCATGATAGAGCATCAGCTCATGCAGCGGTAAATAAAATTGAAGAATTATTTAATGGATTGCCAGATCTTGATGGTTCGATGACCGATGATATTAAAATTCATAAAAAGACTATTAATGAATTTACTATAGACACTTCAATATTAATATCTGCCAGAAATTTAGAAATAAAAGATTTTAATTCTAATAAAAACATAGTTAATAAATTGAGCTTTAATATTCTTAGATTCGATCATATTGCTTTGACAGGAGTTAGTGGCATTGGAAAGACATCTTTATTAGAGTCTATGGTAAGATTAAGACCTTATGATGGTCAAATTATCTTTGAGGGCTATGATCTTATTAATTTGGATGAAAATATTTTGAGGAAAAAGACTTTTCTTGCAAGTCAGCGTCCTTATATATTTCAAGATAGTGTATTAGAAAATATTAAAATAGCAAAACCTGAAGCTTCTCGTACTGAGATATTAGAAGCAGTTAGGCTGTCTTTAGTGTCTGATTTCATTGAAAATCTTCCTAATGGTTTGGATACTATATTAGGCAAAGAAGGAGTTGGAATTTCTAGGGGACAGATTCAAAGAGTCAGTTTAGCACGCCTATTTCTCAGAAATCCGGACTTTATATTGTTAGATGAGCCTACTGCTCATTTAGATCAAGATACAGAAAAAAGACTTTTTAAAAACATAATTGATTTTTCACAAAATAAAACTTTAGTTTTAATTACACATTCGCCATTTATATACAAAAAAATGCCTATAATTTGGCATTTGGATGATGGCAAGATTAATAATAGTTTATGAAAACACTATTCAATCTTTTACGTTCTCTATATTTAAACAATAAGCTCTATTTGTGTCTTTCTATTTTTTTATTATTGATTACAACCATATCTGGAATTATTTTATTAGGAATCTCTGGATGGTTATTAACTGGAGCTTATATAGTTGATATAGGAGCCATCTTCAATCTTTTTATGCCTTCTGCCATTATAAGAATACTATCATTAATGAAGGTTATATTTCGTTACGCAGAGAAATTAATAGGGCATACTGCTATTTTTAAATTATTATCAGATCTTCGTGGTTTTGTATTTGAATCAATGATCAAATTAAATCCTAAGGAGCTATCTAAATATCGTAATGGAGATTTAGTATCAAGGATAACTAGTGATGTTGATATATTAGATGTGGTGTTTTTGTTATTTTTAGAACCATTTATTGTGATAATTTTATTAGCTTGCTTGTTTTATCTATTTCTTCATTGGTTTATGCCTATAAATTCCTTAATTATAGTAATTGTTTCATTTATTTCTATTGTTTTTGTTCCTTCATTATTAATAAAATTTTCTAAAAATAATGGAATGTATATCCAGCAGTATTCTTCTAATATCAGAGAATTTATTTTAGAAATGATAGATTCGCATATTGATATAACAATTATGCAGTTACAAGAAGCAAAAAAAAAGGAATTTAATTATGTTTGCTCCTGTATATCTAATTATAAAAAAAAGCAATCTATTATAGCTGCTACTGGACAGTATGCGTTATCTATTATATCTGGATTTGGGATAGTATTAATTATTTACTTCGATATAGGTTATTTTGAAGAAAATAAGATTGAGGCTCCTTTGCTAATAGGCATCTTATTAGCATCTTTCGGTTTATTCGAAATGTTTTCTTCCCTAGTAAAAGGATCTTCTTGCTTAGGTTCTTCTATCAAAGGTGCTGAAAGAATTAGTACTATTATTAATACAAAGAATAGTATAAATGATGTGGATGACCCCATTAATTTACCAAAATACGGAGAAATAATATATAACAATGTTGATTTCTCTTATATTAATTCAATATCAAATGATGAATCATCTGTATTGCGCAATATAAATCTAAAAATAAGTATTGGAGAACATGTTGCTATTATAGGGCCAAGCGGATCAGGAAAATCTACCTTGCTTAGCTTATTGCTCCGTTTGGAGGATGTTTCTAATGGCTCTATTAGTTTTGGAGGCTATGATATAAGGAGATGCAAACAATCAGATTTGCATAACAGAATAGCTTTTTTGAGTCATGATCCAGCTATATTTCTAGGAACTATAAGAAGCAATATAATTTTAGGTAATCAATCAGCATCTAATGATCTAATATTTGAAATACTTCATTTAGTTAAATTATGGGATTTTGTTAGAAATTTGCCTTATGGACTGGATACTTTCATTAATGAGACAGGATCTAATCTTTCAGTCGGCCAAGCTCGTAGATTATGTTTGGCTAGAGCATTAATATCACCAGCTTCTGTTTTAGTTTTTGACGAACCAACATCTGGATTAGATAAGGTATTAGAACGGGAATTTTTCAGAGATTTGAGGTTGGCAGTAGGTAAAAATCGTAGTGTATTAATGGCAACACATGCTGATGTCTTGCCTTATGATGATATAAAATCGTATAAGTTAAAAAAAGGTCATCTCTTGTTAGATGACTAGATATTCTATAAAAATTAAAAAAACCCCATTATCTATAAATATATAATAGTAGATAATGAGGGAATTATCTTGGTTCTTAAAGGAATAAATTATAGGCAGGATTGTTTGTCTCATCCCAATAGGGGTAGGATAATTCTGTTAAGAATTCTTTAAAAAGTTTCCTATCTTTATTTGGAACTTGAATTCCTATCAATATTTGTCCGTAGTCAGCACCATGATTTCTATAATGAAAAAGACTAATATTCCATTCAGGATTCATTGTGTTTAGAAAACTCATAAGTGCTCCAGGTCGTTCTGGAAATTCAAATCTATATAACATTTCATTATCACTAAGATTTGATTTCCCACCAACCATATGTCTAAGATGACTTTTTGCCATTTCATCATATGTAAGATCTAGAACATTGAATTTATTGTTGCGAAATGTTTCTGCTAAATTATTTGCTTCATTCGATGAGGATATTTGCAGTCCTACAAATACGTGTGCCTTGTTTGCATCTGATATTCGGTAGTTGAATTCTGTAACGTTACGCTTATCAATTAGTTGACAGAAATTCTTAAAGCTTCCACGTTGCTCAGGTATTGTAACTGCGAATACTGCTTCGCGCATTTCCCCAACATCAGCTCTCTCTGCTACAAATCTAAGTCTATCAAAATTCATGTTTGCACCACATGATATAGCAATTAAGTTTTTCCCTTTAATATTTTTTTCTATTACATATTGTTTAGCTGCTGCTACTGACATTGCACCAGCTGGTTCTAAGACCACTCTAGTTTCTTGAAAAACATCTTTTATTGCTGCGCAAATTGCGTCTGTATTAACAACAATAAACTCATCTACATATTGTTTAGTTAGTTTGAATGTCTCGGTACCTACAAGTTTTACTGCTGTTCCATCTGAGAACAGACCAACATCCTTCAGATGTATACGTTTCCCAGCTTTTATACTACGTAACATTGCATCAGAGTCAGATGTTTGAACTCCAATTATTTTTATTTCTGGCCTCAATTGTTTTATATATGCAGCAACACCTGATATTAAACCACCACCACCCACAGCTATAAATATAGCTTCTATAGGATCAGGGTGCTGTCGCAGTATTTCCATACCAACAGTGCCTTGTCCAGCAATTACATCTGGATCATCAAAAGGATGTACAAAAGTTAGTTTCTCTTCTTTTTCTAGAAGCAATGCATGATTATATGCATCCGTATAGCTTTCCCCAGCTAGCACAACTTCTCCTCCTAGACGACGTACGGCATCTATTTTTAACTTAGGACTGGTAGTAGGCATTACAATTACAGCTCTACATCCTAATCTTGTTGCAGAAAGGGCTACACCTTGAGCATGATTACCAGCAGATGCTGCTATTACTCCATGACTTAGTGCTTCTTTCGACAGGTTAGCCATCTTATTATAGGCTCCCCTTAATTTAAAGCTAAAAACTGCTTGAGTATCTTCTCTTTTTAATAGTAAGTTATTAGATATCCTTTTACTTAGAAGAGGAGTTGGGTCTAATTTAGTTTCTATTGCTACATCGTAAACTTTAGATGTTAGAATGCGTTTTAAATAATCTATGGGCATATTAATAAGTTTTGTTAATAAATATTGTTAATCTTAGTTTTTTTTATCGATAAATTTAATTTTGAAATATATTGTTTTAGTATTAATGATATCCTTTTATTTGTAAATCCTTTTTCCGAAAAGTATAGAGCCTAGCCTTAATTCGGTAGAACCTTCTTCAATCGCAATTTCAAAATCGTTACTCATACCCATGGAAAGTTTTTTCAAATTAACTCCAGGTATTTTTTGCTCATTTACTTTTTCCTTTAATTTACGTAGTAAACTAAAGCAATTTCTTATGATTCTATGATCTTTTGAATTTTCTGCAACAGTCATTAGACCTACAATTTCTAAAAATTTATATTCTTCGGAGACTTTGATTATAAAATCTATTAATTTATCAGGATCTAAACCATATTTTTGTGGTTCTGAAGAAGTTTTTACCTGAACTAATGTTTTTAATGATTTTTTTTCTGATTTGAGATACTTATTTAGTACAAAAGCTAGATCTAATCTATCTAGCGATTCTAATTCATCTATGTAATTAATAGCTTCTTTTACCTTATTAGTCTGTAAATTTCCTATCATTATCCATCTGATATCTTTATTAAACTGTTTATATTTTTCACGAATTTCTTGTATCCTGCTTTCTCCAAAAGAAGTAAAGCCAAATTTAATAATTGATTTTATGTATCTATTATCAAAATTTTTACTAACAGGTAGTATATTAATTTCATCTGGGTCACGTCCTGATCTAATGCAAACATCTGTAATAAGTTGTTTGACGTAATTTATTCTATCCGCAATACCATCAAACTCATTCATATATATTCCATTGAGTATTAATGTAAATTTAATTCTAGACGCTTACTAGTTTGTAATATTTGCATTTTCTTATTTTAACTGAATTATAAAAATTTGATATAATATGAAAAATTGTAAAATACAATTATCACAAATTTTTTGTGACGTAAATTTAATATCTGATATTTATTTCAAATGGCACTACTTAATATACTGAATTATCCTGATAAACGCCTGCATAATATAGCCAAACCAGTTTCTGTTGTAGATTCTAGAGTTAGAGGCATTATATATGATATGTTAGATACTATGCATAATTCAGAAGGTATTGGATTAGCAGCAACTCAGGTAAATATTCAAGAGCGTATAATTGTTATTGATATTAATGAAAATGAAAATTCCAATTGCATAACTCTGATCAACCCTGAGATAATTTGGAGAAGCGATAAGTTGGAAACTGATAACGAAGGATGCCTATCTGTACCTGGTATATATGATAAAGTTGAAAGATACTCTGAAATTGTTTGTGTTGCTCTGGATAAGAATAGTAATAAGATAGAGTATCGTGCTGATGGATTATTTGCAAGGTGCATACAGCACGAAATTGATCATTTAAATGGAAAGTTATTTGTGGAATATTTGTCAAACTTTAAGCAAGATAGGATAAGGTCTAGGTATAAGAAATATAAGATCAAAACGGCCTATAATACTAAGAATATTCAAGGATAGCTTTTATGCGTATATTATTTGCAGGAACTTCTGAATTTGCTTATGATCATTTGCATAGCTTAATATCACTTGGTTATGATATTCATACTGTTATAACCAAGCCAGATCATCCTTCTGGACGAGGGTTAATAAAAAAAGATGGTATTGTAAAACGTTTAGCCATGATGAATAATATAAAAGTTATTCAACCTAATACATTAAAAAAAGAGGATATTCCTTTAAGATTGATTGATGAGTTGGAAGATATAAAACCTGATATTATGATAGTAGTATCGTATGGTATGATACTACCTAAATGTATACTTGATATACCTAGACTTGGTTGTATAAATGTACATGCCAGTTTATTACCAAGATGGCGAGGAGCTGCTCCAATACAACGTGCAATAGAATTTGGAGATAATCATACTGGTATAACTATTATAAAAATGGACGAAGGATTGGATACTGGTGAAATTCTATTTAAATCAAGTATTCCAATTCTTAACCATTACAGTGCTTTTAATTTACAAAAATTATTATCCGAAGAAGGATCTAATGCTATTAATTATGTTTTAAAAAATATTGAAACAATAGTGCCTGAGCCACAATCAATTTCTGGCATAACATATGCAAAGAAAATAAAAAAGGATGAAGCATTATTAGATTTTTCTGATGATGCTCTTTCCTTATCTAGAAAAATTCGTGCATTTAATCCATCGCCAGGAGCTATTATAAAATTACGTAACTTTGGTGAACCTTTAAAGGTATGGAATGCTATTCCGTTGGAGACTAAATGTAATGTAGTAATTCCTGGATCTGTAGAATCATTTGATAATGAAGGTATAAATGTTTTTACTAGAAGTGGAATATTGCGTTTAACCGAATTACAGAGATTAGGAGCAGTTCGTTCTTCTATCAAAGATTTTATTAATGGATATAAGCATAGATTTTATATGCATAAAGATATTATGGCAAACTAGTTTAGGTAGGTTTATGAAATCAAATGAAAATGAAAGCTATAAATCATAATGATCTAAAGATTCAATTATCGGACACTATGAATCTGACTGCATATGCTATATTAGAAGTATTACAAGGAAGATCATTGACATGTTTTCTAGACAAAATAGATGCTCCTATTAGGTCATCTGTTCAATCATTGAGTTTTCATTCGATGAGATATTTAGGATGGGCAAGTTCCGTTGGTAAATGTTTAATAAAAAAATACCCCAACAAATTATTTGAATCTTTATGGCTATTGTCATTGACTTTATTAAAATTTTCTAATATTCAAAAAAAAGAAAATAATTTAAATTTCATTCCAATATATAAAGAATTCGTTATAGTTAACGAAGCTGTCAATGCTATAAATAATATGCCTTTATTGAAACCATATAAATCATTACTAAATGCTGGATTGAGAAATTTTCTAAGAAAAAGATCTTTATTGGAGGATAAAATAGCAGATAAACATGAAGCATGTTGGAATTATCAACATTGGTGGATAAATAGTTTGCGTAATGTTTATGGCAGTTCATGGAAAATAATACTATCATCATCCAATAGTCCTGCACCATTAGCTATTAGAGTCAATTCCAAACAAATGGATAGAGATAATCTAGTAAATATATTCTTAGATAATGATATTGATTGTTGTAGTTTTGGAGATTCTGGAATTATTGTGAAAAAAAAGATTCAATCCAAAATAGATAATCTAATAGGGTTTTCGGAAGGATGGTGGTGTGTACAGGATGCTGGTGCTCAATTAGTTGGACAAATATTGGGTGTTGAGGATGGCATGACTGTTTTAGATGCATGTGCTGCTCCTGGTGGTAAAGCTTCTCATCTATTAGAATTGGCAAATATAAAACTTCTAGCTTTAGATTGTGATGAGACAAGACTAAACAGAATGAAAAATAATTTAGAAAGATTGAAATTATATTCAAATAATGTTGACCTTATGCTGGCTGATGCCGCTGATACAGATAAATGGTGGGATGGAAAATTGTTTGATGCTGTTTTAGCTGATGTTCCATGTTCTGCTTCTGGAATAGTTAGGAAACATCCTGATATTAGGTGGTTAAGAAAAGAATCAGATATACAAAAATTTGTATTGAGACAAATAAAAATTGTAGATGCTTTATGGAATACCGTAGCTCCTGGAGGGAAATTATTGTATGTAACATGTTCTATTTTTTATGAAGAAGGTATCGGCCAAGCATTGGCCTTCTTAGATAGGCATAGCGATGCTATTTTTCTAGATTCTCCATCTCAGATTTTACCTATAGACGATAATAACGGAGATTACGTATCTCATGATGGTTTCTTTTTTGCATTGTTTAAGAAAAAATCGTAGCTTGTTACTTTTTATATGTAATCTACTCATAATTATTTAATTTCAGATCAGCAAATTAAATTAGATAAAAAGCATATAATAGTGTTATAACATATTCTCTTGTGAAGAATGATATGTTCTTGACAAGTTTCTTGAAGAGTTTTTTATTTATAGTTTCTTTTAACAAAAAGAAACTATAAATAATATCCATCATATATATTTTTGATAATTTTATATATTCAAAATAGGAGTAGAATATCCTTATTTAAATGGATACTTGTATATATAACGATTAACTTTGTTATATATACAAGTATCTACGAATTTAATGATATGTCATAATATAATCTTTGAACTAATTAGCAGTTTATTGTTATATATATTTTTTAGCTATTAGTCTGCAACAAATGTTATTAAAACTGTTAGATCATTAATGATTCTAATTTAATATTTGCATTAACTATGTTATGTTTATTTTTAATTTTTTTAAAGGGGATATCGCAGAATGAGTGGTTTTTTTGTATTTAAGGTATTGGCTATCTAATGGGTGGGTATTTATGGCCAAAATCTTAGTAGTAGATGATGAGGTAGGTATACGTGAACTCTTATCTGAAATCTTATATAATGAGGGACATACAGTTGAGCAAGCAGAAAATGCAGCACAAGCTAGAGAGGTCCGTTTACGTTTACGTCCTGATCTTGTTTTGTTAGATATTTGGATGCCTGATACAGATGGTGTAAGTTTACTAAAAGAGTGGATTTCACAGGGTTTATTGACTATGCCTGTTATAATGATGAGTGGTCATGCAAGTATTGATATTGCTGTTGAAGCCACGCGTATAGGAGCTATGGATTTTCTAGAAAAACCAATCTCTTTGCAGAAGTTACTAAAAACTGTCGCTGCTGGATTATTGAGAAACAGAACATTACAATCCTCGAGTTTTAAAGCACCGCGTTCTGTTACAAAAGAAGTTATAAGTTCTAATGAGGACTCTAGTTGGTCTGATACTTGTTTAGTTCCGATTGATCAAAATGGTAGCTGTAAACTCGGTAATGTTTCTTTAGACCAGCCATTGCGCGATGCTCGTGACGCTTTTGAGCGTGTTTATTTTGAGTACCACCTTATGCGTGATGGATATAGCATGACTCGTGTTTCTGAAAGAACAGGTTTAGAGCGTACACATCTTTATCGTAAATTAAAACAGCTTGGCATAACTTCTACAAATAGAAGAAGGAACAATGATGCTAAATAACATGTTATGTTATATTGAAATTGTAATTTCAAATTACTTTAGGTGAATTTATCAATTAGAAGGCTAGTTTTATTATTTTTTCAGAGTTGTTATTATTACTAGTCTTCCGCCAAGCGTGTCCATATATAACTTCAATAGTTAAATTAATTAATGAGTTGTTGCGCTGTTTTTCTAGTGATTCACACAATTTAGTTATCCATACTTTGCTTGCAAGGCTTTTTTTGCGGTTTATACAAGCATTACCACCGATAGAGTGGACTTCTTTTAAAAGTTGTAATGAGTTTTTATATGTTAATGTGATTGTATCCTTATGCATAACAGGATTTTCAAATCCATTATGCATAAGCATATCTCCAATATCATGCATATCAATAAAATACATCATTTCCGTTTTTATGTTGGCGTCACTTACAGCTGCTCGTACTTCTTTTATTGTATCAGGACCAAAGTACGAAAATATTACTAATCCATTATCACTAAGTATCCTATTCCATTCATAAAGAACATTTTCTGGTCTATTGTTCCAATGTAAGGCCAAATTAGACCAAATCATATCGATAGATCCAGATTTTAATCCAGTCATGCTCATGTCTGATTGTATAAATGTAGGCATAGACTCTTTAGTTACTATGCTTTTTATTTTATTAAATATTCCTCTTTGGCTCCATTTTTTGTGACCCATATCTAATAATTGGAAGGATATATCTACTCCAATATAATTAAAGTTTTTATATATAGATTGCAATATAGGTAAATTATTACCAATTCCACAACCTGAATCTAATACATAATTTGGTTTTATTTTTATATATTTTAGAGTACTTGCTAAACGATTTGCTATTTCAGCATACAAAAACTGCGAATTTATAACACCATTTCGCCTAGAGAACTGTTTAGACACGTGATGTATATTCATAGGTATAGGTACGATAGATTCTTCTTTACCAATTTGGTTGAGCATATTATGATCCTAGTACGGTAAAATTTAATATAGTTTTTTATTATGTCGTAAATTCATAGCGACTTATTCAAATAATTATATATTATGTATGGAATTATATGTTTAATGTTATTTTGGTTTGCCCAGAGATACCATCAAATACTGGTAATGCTATTCGTTTATGCGCAAATACAGGAAGTTTTTTACATATAGTTAAACCTATGTCATTTGATCTTGATAATAATAAATTAAAAAGAGCTGGTTTAGATTATCATGAATGGCAGCCAATACGTACACATGATAACTTAATAAATGCTATAGATTTTATTGGAGCTCCTATAAATAGGTGTTTTGCTATAACAACGAAATCTAGTAATATTTTTTCAAAAGTTAAATTTTATCCTGGTGATATATTTATTTTTGGTAACGAGACATCTGGTCTTTCTAAAGAAAATATGGATCTTTTTGCAGAGTATCAGAAGCTTTGTTTACCTATGTTAGCTGGTCAAAGGAGCTTAAATTTATCTAATGCTATCGCTGTTACAGTATACGAAGCTTGGCGGCAAAACAATTTCAATTTATCTAAAATAGTTTAATTTTGTAGCATGATTATTCTTGACCTGGATCTCTATCCAAAAGTATTTTTACTGCATCTAATGGTTTTTTTTGTTCAAATAGTATTGAACAAACAGCTTCAGTTATTGGCAGATTTAGATTCATCTTTCTGGCTCTTTTTCTAACAGATAGAGCGCATCTGACTCCTTCTACTGTGATTTTTGAGTTTAATAATTCTTCTACTGGAAACCCATTTCCTATTTTTATTCCTATATTACGATTTCTTGATAGGTTACTGGTAGATGTTAATACTAAATCTCCCAGTCCTGACAAACCGTAGAAAGTTTCACTAATAGATCCTAGAGCTAATCCAAAACGTTTTATTTCAAAAAGTCCTCTAGTAATTAAAGCTGCTCTTGCATTGCATCCTAGATTTAATCCATCTGATATTCCACAGGCTATTGATATAATATTCTTTAATGCACCACCCACTTCAACACCTACAACATCCTTACTGCTATATATGCGTAATTTATTATTATGTAGAGCATCTATTGTTATATTGCATAAATTGCTAGAATTACTAGCTATCGTCAATGCAGTTGGTAAATTTAGAGCAACTTCATGTGCGAATGAAGGGCCTGATAATATACCATGTGTAAATTTTGATGATATTAGATCTCTTTGTATTATTTCATGTATAAGATTTGATGTTTTATTCTCAAAACCCTTACAAGTCCATATTACTGGTATATTTATAGATGATAGATAATTTGAATATTTTAACAACAAAGAGCAAATTTCAGATACACCAGAGACAGGGACACCAATTATAATTAAAGGTTGAGTATTATCTGATAATATAAATTCTAGAGCATGATTTATATTATTTGTAATTTTTAGATTATCATTAAATTTTATACCAGGAAGATAAGCTTTATTTTCTCTACACAGTAGCATATTGTTTGCTTGATCAATATTTCTAGACCACATGCAAGTACTATTTTTTTTAGATGATGCTATGGCTAATGCTGTTCCCCAACTACCAGCTCCCAATATCAGAACATTTATTTTATTATAAAAAGAACATATTTCTTGTTCATCTTTATAGGAATTGAAAAACTTTAAATGTTTTTGATCATTAGTCATTGGAATATTGCTCATACAAGGCTTGAAAATTTACATCTTCTAAATGGAATGGTGGCATCGACATTCTAGATAATATGTCAGATAAGTTAGCCCTTAGATAGGGATACATTATTGTATAGCATGTTATGCTCAATAATTTATCTATATCCAGCTTGTCTATATTTTTAAACTCAAAAATACCTGACTGAGTTATTTCTATAATATAAAGTATTTTTTCTGATAGCAAAGCATTAACTGTAACTGTTATATCTGATTCGAATATATTATCTGCAATTTTTCCACCACCAACTTTGATATTAACATCTACTTTGTATCTATCCATTTCGAGAAAAATACCTGGAGCATTGGGCATCTCTATAGATAGATCTTTTAAATATATGCGTTGTATATTAAATTTTTGAGCAGTGTCTGATTGATTTTGTGTATTATTATAGTTATCATTTTTCATGATCTTCTTTCTCTTAAATTTACTTCGTTTAAATTCTAATAATGTTTTGTATTGTTTAATTATATTAAAGTGTCTATTTTTTTATTATTGGAAGTTCATTGTTTATCCATTCATCAATGCCACCAATTAGGAATAAAATATTACCGGAACCTTGATTTTTTATTGATGAAGCTACTTTTAAAGAATTAGTTCCATCTTTACAAACAAGTATTAATGATTTATTCAGGAATTTTTTGTTAGATTTAAGATCATCCGAATTTGTATTATATGATTGTGGTATGTGTTTTTCTTTAAACTCATTTGGTGACCTTATGTCTGTTAGTATGGCCTCATTTTTGTTAACTAAATTTATAGCTCCGTTCAGATCTATACCCTGAACATTTTTTCTAATATAAGGCATTAGTAACATAATAGCTGAAATTATGGCAATGAATAAGAATAGAATATTATTGTTTTTAATAAAAAAATGTACTAGATCCACTTTGTTTCCTGAAAGTTATAGTTTATTTAGATTTGGTCGTTAGTTTTTAGTGTATGTCAGATAACATGTTACGTTAAATAAAAAAATAAGAAATTATATTTTAAATATTTATGTGAGTATATCAATATGTATAAATTAGTTTTGATGCGTCATGGAGAGAGTGTTTGGAATGCAGAAAATCGTTTCACTGGCTGGGCTGATGTTGATCTTACAGAAGCAGGAAAGCTCCAAGCATTATGTGCAGGACAGTTATTAAAAAAAGAAGGTTATGAATTCGATGTTTCATATTCATCAATGCTGAAAAGAGCTATACGTACTCTTTGGATTGTGCTTGATACAATGGATATTATGTATACGCCAACTCATTTAAGTTGGCGTTTGAATGAGCGTCATTATGGTCAATTACAGGGTCTTAATAAGGCTAAAACCGCTACTGAGTTTGGAGAAGATAAGGTATTAATTTGGAGAAGATCATATGATATAGCTCCAGATTCATTATCAGTCGATGACGAAAGACATCCACGTTTTGATTCAAGATATAAGAACATTATAAGTAATCTATTACCTTCTAGCGAATGTTTAAAAGATACTGTTAATAGGGTAGTACCATTTTGGAATGATAATATTCTTCAAGCTATTAAAAATGGAAAAAATATATTGATAGTTGCGCACGGAAATAGTCTAAGAGCTTTAATAATGCATATTGGGGATATATCTGATAAAGATATAATGTCTTTAAATATACCAACAGGTCAACCTATGATATGCGAGCTAAATGAAAAATTCAAATTGACAGGATATCATTATTTAGGGAATCCTAGTGATATTGAAGTAGCTATCTCTGCAATTGCATCACAAGGTAAAAAATAAACATTTATTACTATTTTGTATAATATTTTTTTAATTTTCCTGTTAATATTTTTTCTTTGATTAATAATTAATATTCATAATGTTTAGAAAACTTTGCTACGTGATTTTTTTTCTATCTTTCTTTTTTTTTATTTCTATTTTTAATATAAGTAGTAATTTTTTAATAAATGAAAATTCCTCTGTTTATTTAGAAGAATTAAAGAAAATTGTTAGAGCTTTTGCTATCGTTAAAGAAAATTACGTAAAAGAAGTTGATAGTGATAGTATTATTAATAATGCAATATCTGGCATGATATCAAAACTTGATCCTCATTCTTCATATCTAAATGCTGAAGATTACAATGATATAAAGGCAGTTACTCATGGAGAATTTGGTGGTCTTGGTATAGAAGTTAGTTTCGAAGAAAATATGGGAATTAGGGTAATAGCTCCATTAGATTTGACCCCAGCTTCAGCTGCTGGAATTATTTCTGGGGATTATATTGTTAAAATAGATGGTATTCCAACTCGAAGTATGTCTCCTGTTGAAGCTATTAGAATGATGAAAGGTAATCCTGGATCACCAGTTACTCTTACCATATTAAGGGAGGGTACTAAAGATCATATAAATTTGATAATCTTTCGTGATACTATAAAAGTTAATAGTGTCAATTGTAACTTAACTAGCAACAACATTTTATATATTAGAATTACACAATTTCAGGAAAATACACTAAATGATATGGTTAGAAGCTTGCAAAGCATAGTTGATACTAATATAAAATTGTTGGGAATAGTTTTAGATCTTAGGAATAATCCTGGTGGGCTATTGAGTAGTGCGATAGGTGTTTCTGGTATTTTTTTACCAAAAGGCTCTTTGGTTGTTTCTACTATTGGCAGAAATATAGAGTCTTGTCATAAATATTTTTCTGTACCTGAAGAATATTCAATAGATGGTTCTGATCATTTAGAATTTTTGCCTTCTTTGTTGAAGAGTACAAAAATGATAATTTTAGTTAATTCTGGATCTGCTTCTGCATCTGAGATTGTTGCTGGAGCTATGCAGGATCATTCTAGAGCGAAAATTTTAGGAAATAAAACTTTTGGTAAAGGTTCTGTTCAGGTAATCATTCCTCTAGATAATGCTTCTGCAATTAAATTAACAACTTCTTTATATTTTACTCCTTTAGGGAGATCAATACAGGCAATAGGCATCATTCCTGACTACATAGTAAATGATACATATATGGGTAATTTATTTTCAGTAAAAACAGAATCAAATTTATATAATCATATAAAAAATGATAAAAATATTGATAGTGATTCTTATAAAGAATCTTGTGATGACAGCTGTGACTCTAAAGACATAAAATTTGAATTTGGCGGCCCTGATGATTTTCAGTTGCAAAAGGCTATTAGCATTATTTCAGATAACAATCAGTGCTTATAAAACTGAATTATTATTTTCATATTCAGTTTTTTGTTTATCTATATATGTCTGTAATTTTTGTACTAATTCAGTTAATCCAGATTTTTCTAAAGCAGATATCGTAAAAACTGGATTTTTCCAGTTTAATTCTTTACATATTATATCCTTAGATTTTTCAAAATCTTGAGCAATATCTATTTTGTTTAAAACTAACCAACGAGGTTTTAGCAATAGTTCATTGTCGTATTGAGCCAATTCGTCCGTAATTATATTAATATCTTCTATGGCTTTATTTATGGATGATGTATCATATTCAGCAATATCTACAATATGTAGTAATATTCCAGTCCTTTTTAAATGTCTTAAAAAAACATGACCAAGGCCAACTCCTTTAGCAGCTCCTGATATTATTCCTGGTATATCAGCAACAACAAAGCTTCTATTAACGGATGTTCTAACTACTCCTAGGTTAGGATGCAACGTTGTAAAGGGATAATCTGCTATTTTTGGCTTAGCATTTGATATTTTTGAGATAAGAGTAGATTTTCCAGAGTTAGGCATTCCAAGGAGACCAACATCTGCAAATAGTCTTAATTCTAGATTAATTTTTCGTGATTCTCCTTTGATACCAAGAGTAAACTGACGCGGAGTCCTGTTTATGCTAGATTTAAAGTGTAAATTTCCAAGACCACCAGATCCACCAACGGATAATATTTCTATTTGCCCATTTATTTTTAAGTCAGCGATTACATGGCCTGTTTCTATATCTTTAATTATAGTGCCTACTGGCATTTTTAAATAAATATTATCTGCAGATGCTCCGTATCTGTCTGATCCTTTACCATTCTCGCCATTTTTAGCTCTATGAATGCGTGAGTAACGAAAATCTATTAATGTGTTGATATTGTTATCAGCAACAGCATATATAGATCCACCGCATCCTCCATCACCACCATCGGGACCTCCTTTAGGTATGAATTTTTCTCTTCTAAAGCTAGCCACACCATTTCCGCCATCACCAGCTATTACTTCTATAATAGCTTCATCAATAAACTTCATATTATTTTTTCATTTAGGTCGATGTAATAAATGATTTATAAACATAAATCATTTATTACATCGATAATTTATTTATTAATGATAACGGATACTGTTTGTTTTTTTAGTGCTCCCTTGACAGAGAACAGTATTCTTCCTTCTTTCAAGGCAAATAATGTATGATCTTTACCGATTCCAACATTTTTGCCAGCGTGAAAGCGAGTACCTCTTTGTCTTACAATGATGGATCCAGCAGTTATATGCTGATCTCCAAATGCTTTTACTCCTAAGCGCTTTGATTCTGAATCTCGACCATTTCTAGTGGAACCACCACCTTTTTTATGTGCCATATTATTTAGTTCCTGTATATTTAGATAAAATCATTAAAATTAATATCTTTGATATAAATTTCTGTATATTTTTGCCTATGACCTTGATGCTTCTGGTAATGTTTTCTACGTCTAATTTTAAATATTTTTACTTTATCATGTTTTCCATGATTTAGAATCGTAGTTGTTATAATTGCTCCAGGAACTGTAGGTTGGCCAATAATCACTTTTTCTCCAGACTCTATCATTAAAACACAGTCTAGGATGATTTCTTGTCCAATGTCAGCTGGTATCTGTTCTATTTTAAGTTTTTGGCCGATGGTAACTTTGTATTGTTTGCCACCAGTTTTTACGACCGCGTACATAGGATATTCCTCAATGGTATAACTAGATCTCTATATTGTTTGTGTTATTCTATCGCTGAAAACATTTCCACGTAAAATAATAATTACTCGATATATTGGAAGGACTGTTTAAAGATATAGAATAAAATGTATGTAAATTATACATGTTTTATGCTTGATTGATCATTCTATTATTACAAGGACAAAAAGTCAAAAATAATCCATAACCTAATAATTATATTCTTATTAATATTAATAAGAATATAATTATCGAAAATATTTCATAAGATTTTGTTATAAGCAATCATTAGTATAAAATCTATCTCTAAGTAATAAAATTTTTTGTCTTACTGTTCTGGTAAATTTTGGATAAAGTTATTTTTATGGAATCAATTAGCGATGATTTAAAAGAGGTTGACAAAATCATATGCGATCAGTTGAACTCTGAGGTGGCTTTGGTGCGCACCATAGGTGAGTATATAGTTAATTCTGGAGGCAAACGCATAAGACCATCTATGGTCATAATCATAGCATTATCGCTAGGTTATGAAGGGAGCAAACATCATTTGTTAGCAGCAATAATAGAGTTTATTCACACTGCTACTCTTTTGCATGATGATGTAGTAGACGAGTCAGAGTTACGTCGTGGATTAAATTCAGCAAATTCAATATTTGGAAATGCAGCTAGTGTTTTAGTAGGAGATTACTTGTACTCTAAATCATTTGAAATGATGGTGTCTACTGATTCTCTACGTATTATGGAAATTTTATCAAAAACTACTACTATAATAGCTGAAGGAGAAGTTTTACAGTTGATGAACATTAAAGATCCTGATGTATCTCTAGATAGTTATATGCGAGTAGTGAGATTCAAAACAGCTAAGTTGTTTGAGGCATCAGCACATGTTGGAGCAATTATTGCTGGTGCCAATTTAGATCAGGAAAATAATGCTTCTGCTTATGGTAGACATATAGGTACATCTTTTCAATTAATTGATGATATCTTAGATTATTCTGGTGATTCAGCCATTTTGGGTAAAAATATAGGTGATGATTTAAAAGAAGGAAAGCCAACATTACCATTAATAAGAGCTATGAAAGTTTGTTCTAAAAAACAACGTGTTGTTTTACGTAATGCTATAATTAGTGGCAATGCCGATCTTGAAGATGTAATAAATATTGTTAAAGATACAGATGCTTTAGCATATACTACTAAAGTAGCTGAAAATGAAGCGAAAGAGGCTCAGAAATCTGTATTAAATTATCCTTGTTCTAAATATAAAGAAATTTTAATAGAATTACCATTTTTGTTTTTAAATAGAATTTCTTAGGTGTAAATTAAATAATTATCAATATGGGATATTAAGATGTCTAAAAGTTATGAATCTGATATTACTTTTTTTATAAGAGAATATAACAAGAATAATCCATTATTAAGGAAGCAGCAGGTTGATGGAAGAAATATATTATGGGATCGAAAACTCGAAACAGACTTACTGAAAGAATTTGATTTATCTAGGGTTTCTCAAAAATCATATGTTTATCAAACAGATTAATAATTTCATTGTCCAGTTATGAAGATAGTATATTCAATCTCTGATTTGTGTAAGTTTTTAGACAGCGTAAATACTAAAATATCTTTCGTTCCTACAATGGGAAGTTTACACAATGGTCATTTAGAATTAGTGAATCTTGCTAAAGAAACAAAAAATTTTGTTGTAGTAAGCATTTTTGTTAACAGATTACAGTTTGGCCCAAACGAGGATTTCGATAAATATCCACGTTCCATAGATGAAGATATTAGTATTTTAGTTAACCAAGCTAAAACTGATCTATTATTTATTCCTTGTGAAAAAGAAATTTATCCAGAGTTGCAAAATTTTTGTGTAAATCCTCCAGAAGAATTAGGTAACATTCTCGAGGGCGAGACAAGAAAAGGTTTTTTTGTAGGTGTTTGCACAGTGTTGATGAAATTATTTTCCCTTATAAGACCATCAACCGTAGTTTTAGGGAAAAAAGATTATCAGCAATTTATAGTAGTTAAGAATATGTGTAAGCAATTTTTGTTGCAAACTAATGTTATAGGTCATGAAATAGTCAGAAATAAAAAAGGTCTTGCATTATCTTCTAGAAATAAATATTTAGATAATGATCAAATATTACTAGCTTCTACGCTATACGTTGTTCTAAATCATATAAAACATATGATCTTAAAAAATAATCATCTTTCAATTAAAGATCTTTTGCTTTTGGAGTATGATGCTATTAAAAAATTAGAAAAACATAAATGGTTTGTTAATTATATTACTGTACGTAAGCAATCAGATCTTTCTATTCCTAGAGAAGATGATTTATCCTTTCCAAGGAGAGTACCATTAGTTGTATTGGGAGCAGCCTATATTGGAGGTGTTAGATTAATAGATAATTTGGAAATCTAGAATTCTGAAATAGGCATATAAGTCAAGCGAGTTATTTTTAATTTATAAAACAACGCGCTTGACCTTTAATTTTTAAAAATCAAATGCTCATATTTTAAATTACAAAATACAAATTTTTATTAAATTATCAGTCTATTTTTTTAATTTATTGAATACTTTTTCTGCTATATCTATAGTTTTTTGAATGATGTTTTCATCATGTGTAGATGATAAAAAACAAGCTTCAAAAGAAGATGGTGCTATATATACACCTTCATTAAGCATTTCGTGGAAAAAATATTTGAATAATTCAGAATCACAATTCGACGATTCTAAGAAAGATGTTGGTACTGTATCACTGAAATATATACCTAACATGCCTCCTATATAATCAGCAGAGAATTTAAACCCAGATTTTCTTCCTACATTTTGTAGTTCTGACGACAATAAATTTGCATTTTTAGACAAAGTATCATAAAAACCTGGTTTCTCTAGTTGTTTTAGTGTTGCGATGCCTGCTGCAACTGCAACTGGGTTTCCTGAGAGTGTTCCTGCTTGATACACACCACCTTGTGGAGCTAAATACTCCATTATATTTTTTTTAGCTCCTATTGCTCCAACAGGCAATCCACCACCAATTATCTTAGCTAGTGTAGTTATGTCTGGAGATATACCAAATAAGCCTTGAGCACATGATGGCCCTACTCTAAATCCAGTCATGACCTCATCAAATATTAGTAAAGAGTCGTTTTGACTGCAAATGTCTCTTAGAAATTTTAAAAATCCTTCTTTTGGTTTTACTAGATTCATATTGCCTGCAACTGGTTCAACTATAATACAAGCAATATCTTTACCGTGTTGCTCAAATGCTTTCTCGATTGATTCTATATTATTAAATTCTAGCACTATAGTATCTTTTATAAAGCTATTAGGCACTCCAGAAGATGTCGGTTGACCTAAAGTTAGAAGTCCTGATCCAGCTTTTACTAGCAAGCTATCAGAATGACCATGATAACAGCCTTCAAATTTGATTATCTTTGTCTTATTAGTAAATCCTCTAGCTAGACGTATTGCTGTCATGGTAGCTTCGGTTCCTGAGCTAACTAAACGTACTTGTTCTATAGAAGGTATTCTTGATATTATAATTTCTGCTAGCTCAGTTTCTCCTTCAGTAGGAGCTCCAAATGATAATCCGTTTTTAACTGCTTCTATAACAGAATTTATAACTTCTGGGTTTGAGTGTCCTAAAATGGCTGGACCCCATGATCCGACGTAATCAATATATTGGTTTTCCTCAATATCCCAAATATAGGGACCATGTGCTTTTTTAATGAAACGAGGACACCCTCCAACAGATAGGAATGCTCTAACAGGAGAGTTAACTCCACCAGGTATACATTGTTGTGCTCGTTTGAAAAGATCTTTATTAGAAATCATGGTGTTAATTTTTGCTGTGAAACTATGAAGTAACAACTTTGTAAGGATATATTAATAAATCTCAATAGTGACATTACAAAGAGCTGATTATGTCATTTTTTATTTTTATAGAAAACGACAATTGATACATTATAAGCTTATTAATTTTTATAATGCAAATTGCTTTATTTTATTTGAGATAAGTTCTTTATATAGTCCTTATATTATCCATTTGCTTTCTAAATCTTATATATTAAAAAATTACCGAACATGATATTATCCAAAATAATTTTAAGCATTTTTCATTTTTAGATATCAGAGTCCTAATAATTTTATTTTATATGTATGCTCACATTATATAAAATAAGACATAAGCATAATATTAATATAATTTGTTCAAATATCTTTGAATATAAATTTAGGTCACAATGTTAAAAGAAACTTCTAATTGTATGTTTATTTTGTATAGTTTGCTTTATGATAATTTTTAATTTATACATATAATAAAAGGTTTTTATATATTTAATTGTAGGGATTATATGATTAAGGAAAAGGGCACTTCAATTAATTTGGTAAATCATTTTTTAATATCTACATCATATGATTTAGATAATAGATTATCTGGATCTGTGATTTATATTTGTGAACATAATACAAAAGGAGCTTTGGGACTGGTTATTAATAAACCTACCGAATTCACGTTAGGAAATTTATTTGAAAAAATTAACCTAAGTTTAGAAATATCAACAATAAGGGATAAGATTGTATTCTTTGGAGGGGTGGTGCAATCAGATTGTGGTTTTATTTTACATTCATATAATAGCAATTATAGTTCTACTATAAAATTAGGAGAGCTAGCATTGACTACATCTAAGGATATATTGCACGATGTAGCTGATGGTAAAGGACCAAATCGTTTATTGATTTCTTTAGGATATTCTGGTTGGGGAGCAGGGCAGCTTGAAGATGAGATATATAATAATGATTGGATAAGTGTACGGGCTGATTCTAGTATAATTTTTGATCTTCCTCCAAAAGATAGATATAGAGCTGCTTTAGGTTTATTAGGTATAAAAGAACAGACAAGCCTTGTGGACTATGCATGCTATGATTGAGGAAATTCTATTATCTTTCGATTTTGGTATAAAAAAAATAGGAGTAGCATTAGGCAATACATTGACCTTAGAGTCTCGTCCTCTAGAGATCATTAAATCAGAAAAAAACTCTGTTCGTTTTGATAGAATAGGCTTCTTATTGAAAGATTGGGGTGTCGATCGTGTTATTATAGGACTCCCTTTAAACAAAGACGGATCTGATCAAGAAATGACATACAGATGTAGACGTTTTGCTAATCAAATAAATGGCAGATTCAATATGAAGGTAAATTTTGTAGATGAAAGATATTCTAGTATTGATGCACAAAATTTAACGCCAAAGAATGATAACCTAGAGGATGCGGTAGCTGCTGCTATCATACTGCAAGATTATTTAAGAAGTTTTAGGAATTATTACTGATATCATTAATTTATTATTTTATGTTAAAAGGGACACTTATTATCTTACGATCATTTAACCTAATTGCTGTTAAACTTCTTCCCCATACACATCCAGTATCTAAACAAATTAAGTTTTTTTGAATAAATAAACCTAAGGCTGACCAATGTCCAAAAATTATTGTGATATCTTTTGTCTTCCTATCTGGCATTTCAAACCAAGGAACTAGATTTGTATCTTTTTCTTTAGCATCAGGATCTTTGATAGAAAAAACCATATTTCCTGTTATTCTGCATAAACGTATTCTAGTTAATGCATTTGTAATTGTTCTAAATCTTTTATTTCCTTTTAACTCATCATCCCAAATTAATGATGTATTACCAAAAATTTTCTTAATATTATGCTGCCAGTTTTTGTCGCGCAGCAAGTCTTGTACTTCAGATGCTAAAGATAATGTTTTTTTTATGTCCCACTGAGCCATTACTCCTGCATGCACCATTAGATTATTTTGTTCAAAATGAGCAAGTGGACGAAATCTTATCCAGTTTACAATGTCTATAACATCAGCTGAGTTTAATATTTCTTCCAGTGTGTCTGAACTCGATGATTTTCTGAATCCAGCAAACGTAGCTAGCAAATGCAGATCATGGTTTCCAAGTACGCAAACATTTCTTTCGTTTAAACTCATTAAATATTTGATCGTATCTAATGATTTTGGACCACGATTTATCATATCTCCAGCAAACCATAATTCTATATTTTCACCTGATGAGAATACTTTATGTGATAGTAATGTTCGTAACTGATCGTAACAACCTTGCACATCTCCAATTGCCCAAATCTCTTTTTTGTTAATTTTATCATGTTTTTTTATCATTAAATATTTCCCCTTTTTATAATTTTACAAATGGATAGGGTAAGGATAAACATACTGGGAATCAAAGTTATTACTATTTCTATTCAATTATAGAAAAAGCTAACTATATTTAATAATGAAATTATTAAATATATGAAAGCACTAATAATTAACGTTACAAATCTTCTAATCTTATTTTTAATTTATTTAGTCTCTATGCTATTTGCATCTATGAATTTCATGAGTAAATAATAGCAGATATACTAATTTATTGTATAACGCTATATCCTGTGTATTGGAAATAATATTTTTTTATAATCATGCAAATCAAGCAATGGCATTTAATCCATTGCTATTTATAAGTAAAAAATTTTTATCTATTTGTGTTTCACAGATACATTTTTAAAAAAGCTTGTATTTATATATTTATCTTGTTTGTTGCTTGATAAATTTTTAATAATAGAATTACTTATAGTTTTTATAGTTACATTTTTTAGAATCACATATTTTTTTATAAATTGACCATAATTAGCAAAATATTTTAGCTATTTTTTTATTTTTACTTACATTATTTATCATATTTACTGTATGAATTGTTATTTTGCTAGTATTCCTTAAGTTATTGATAATGTATTAATTATTAGATTGCTTGTGCGTTATTTTTCTATTAATGTCTTTAATTTTAAAATTCTGAATTTCAGAAGTTGGTACTAAATAATCTGATAAGAATATAGAAAAATACTAATTATTTTTTGACGACAAATTTATATATACTGTACTTTATACTAAGTTGTTAATATCTATTAAATCATCTAAAAGTCCATGTGTAATCAAATTATGAAAGCAGAATATAATAATATATCAATCAATATTATATATATTTTCAATTAAAGAAAAAATATTCAATAAGTTTAGTAGCGATAATAATTTATCTACGAGTATTGTTTTAGCCAAATATAAAGTAATATTAAACATCTAATTTAGCGATATTTAAATTATTTATAATGATTATATTTTACTTATAAATTGATTATTTACTAGACATCAATTCTCTTATAGATTCTAATATAGTTGCTGTTTTTGGTTTTATTTTAAGCCAAATAAAAAAACTTTCGGCCGCTTGTTCAACTAGCATACCTAATCCATCTGAACACTTTGTAGCTCCATCTAATCTGGCTTGACGCATAAAAGGAGTCTCAGTTTTACTGTACATCATGTCATATGCAAGAGAGTTACTTTTATAATATAAATTTTCAGGTAAATCTGGTGCTACATTAGACAAGCTACTTGTTGTAGTATTTATAACAAGATTCCAAGGCCCATTTTTATTGGCTTCTGAAAGCAACACGTGATTAATTATTTTTTTACTTTTATTTTTACATTCCTCTACTAGATTTTTTGCATTAACAACTGTCCTATTTGTAACATTTATTTCAGCACAAGGTGTATTTATTATAGTTTGAACAGCTCCTCTAGCAGCTCCTCCTGCTCCTACTATTAATATCTTGGCATTTTCAAAATTAAAATTTAGTCTGTCTAGATCTCTTAATAATCCTACTCCGTCAGTATTACATCCATGCAGGACCCCATTTTTTAACCAAATCGTATTAATAGCTTTAGCTATCTTAGCTCTTTCTGATATACAATTGTCATCTATTATAGAAAATGCTTTTCTCTTAAAGGGAACTGTAATATTTAATCCAGATCCACCTTTTTCAAAGAATTTCTTCACTATTTCTTCAAAGCATTCTTCTGATGAAAAGATTTTTTCATAAGATATTGAAATTCCTACCTGTTTTGCAAACATCATATGTATATCAGGAGAACGACTATGTGCAACAGGGTTTCCAATTACTGCATATTTTTGCATTCAAATAATTCCTATAAAGATCAAATTTTAATCTAAAACTTGATTATATCATTTAATATAATTAGCTATATGGCGCAAATCACTGTATGTAATTGCAAGTTAACTTGCAATTCAACTCATCAATACCTATTATTTCTACTTCTACGACTGAGCCTTTTGGAATTTTAGGCATATCAATTATATTGACTAACAGAGGGACTTCAATTAATTTTATCAGGTTATCTTTAATTACATATGCAGTAGTTTTCTTGATTCCATTTTGTGTCAGCCATTTTATAGACCAGTAATTCTCTATTTCATTTTGAAAATTTGATATGGCTGAGTATCTAATATCAAATTCTTGTATTATACCTATAAGATCATTGCATCCACTTCTGAATGGAGAGAATAAAGGTGCTGCTATTTCATTTTCAATTATAGAAATTAATTGCCATTGATTAACAAGATCAATATATCTCCTTAGTGGAGAAGTGCTCCATATATACTGCGGGACACCTATCCCAGAATGAGGTAATGGTATAGTCCCAACCCTCACTCTGCTCATCGGTTGTTGAGATCTATATATTCCAGGCACATTATATTTTTTCATCAATCCTCCCCATAAATTGTTTGCAAGGATCATAAATTCTGATACTACTAAATTTATAGGGCAGTCTCTTTTTCTTTTCTCTATATGTACTATTGTATTAGGGTCATTAGTGTTGCCATCGAGATAAAAAGAGAAATCTATATAAGAATTATTTTCTGGAAATCCTCTGTTGATTTGTCTTGCATAATTTAGTTTTTGTGCAATTTTCCATAATGGTCTTATCCAGTGTGAGCATGTTATGTCTTTCTCAAGATCCTCTAGATTGGATTCTGTATATTCTTCTTCTAAATGGTTAATTCGCAGATTATCTTTTACTTTTACGAGCTCTATGCGAGAGCGAGATTCAGTAATAATGCAATTTTTATCAAAAGTTACATATAAAGACAAAGCGGGGACTTCTTTACCTTTATCAAGAGAAAATTTTTCTATTATCTCATCTGGTTGCATCTGTATTTTCTCGCTTGGCATGTATATAGTAGAAGCTCTAAATCTTGCACTAATATCATATGCACTACCAGGCTCTATGCCCAATCCTGGAGCTGCTATATATATTCCTACCTCCATTGCCCCATCTGATAGCTCTTTTACGGATAAACCATCATCTATCTCTGTAGTATTTTTATCATCTAATGAGTAGATTTCATTGTCAGACAAATCTAAATTTTTAATTATTTTGATACTATCGAATTCAGGAAAATTTAAACCATTTGGAAAGTTTATTGAAACAAATCTTTTCTTAAATAAGGTTAAGGTGTTAGGCCAAGTTTTTAAAGATAAAAGTAATTCTTCTGGTGATTTTTTTAATTCTGTACATGCTGCGTTTAATGCTTTCCAATAAATAGATTTTTTGTCTGGATTTGTTATTAATAATTCTGCATTTTCACGGATAACTTTAGGCAGAATACCAGTTATAAGTTGGTTTTTTATATATTCTTGTTCTTGTTCTATTAATCTTTTCTTTTCTATATTTATTAAGGCTGATGATATCGCAGAAAACGTAGCTGATACATATTGTCCAGTACCTTTTTTATAGAAATATATAGGTGAATTATGTAATAAAATCAATATACTAACATATTCTATATTTGTCGGATTATGTCCAAAATATTCTGTTGCTAAGTCTATAGCCTTAAAATTGTTATCAGGTGAGCATTCCCATAGAAATTTTGTATCTATTTCTTTTGATATTTTTTTAGCTTCTTTCATTAGTGTATGTGGCTCAGGAATGTCAAATTTAAATAAACAATTAGATTGTTTTATTTTTATGTGTTTGCCATATTCTGAAATTATCTGAAGGTTATTATCAGTTTCAGAGATTATACTACCTGTTCTGAAGGTGTTACCTTCATCATAGAAAACATACATATTCATGGTTTATTCTGTATTTTGATAAGTAAATATTATTAATATTTTCATAAGGCGAATACTCTATAAATTTATATTGTTTTCATGAAATATTACATAATTGTATTTTCAAACATTTTTAAAAAAATAGTTTAGTGTATTGCAATATGTGATTTATTATTTTATGTTTTTGAGCTATTGTAATTTACATGTTTTATGAAATATATTATTAGATTTAATTTAGAATAATACATAGAGTAGAATTATAGGTTATAATTCTACTAGAATTATTCTAGTTATATAAAATACAGGATATTGTTATTTGAAACAATCCGTAGTGCTTCCGCTAGATCAAAATAATTTGCTAAATATAATTTGTTATATACTATGGTGGCATTTCAATGGCAAAAAACATATTAGTTTTACATGGTCCAAATTTAAATTTGCTAGGAGTCAGAGAACCAACCATATATGGAAATTTATCATTGTCTATGGTAGATAGCAGCCTTAGAAAAATTGCCTCTGAAGCTGTGGTTGATATTTCAATAATGCAGAGTAATCATGAAGGCCACCTTGTTGATATAATTCACGATTCCCGTTTAAAAAAAAATGATTTTCTAATTATAAATGCCGGTGCTTATACCCATACTAGTATAGCATTGCGTGATGCAATATCTGCTGTATCTATTCCTTTTATAGAAGTACATATATCCAATGTTTACAAAAGAGAATCTTTTAGAAATTTTTCTTATTTGTCTGATATTGCTATCGGTGTTATATCTGGTCTAGGAATTAATGGATATGAAGCAGCATTAAGATATGCTATAAACTACTAATTTTATTTATTTTATAAATTTCTCTAGAAACGGCGCTAAATTAGTTCAAGGCATACCTTTACTATCGGTACTTATGGTTTTACTCTTGGAAAAAAAATGGATTTTGAAAAAATTAAAAGATTAATAGATTTGGTTGCTGAATCAGGTATTACTGAGTTTGAAATAACAGAAGGTGATGAGAGAGTTCGTATAGTAAAGTCTTATAGTTCTGATTACAAGACTAGTTCAGCTGCAGATTTAGTTAGTACCACAGAAAAAAAAATAGATACTACGGTTGTGGATAATTCTTATATTGTTAAAGCTCCGATGGTCGGCACTTTTTATCGTTCACCAAGTCCTGGTACTCCTGCCTTTGTAGATATTGGACAAATTGTTAAAGAAGGAGATCAGCTTTGTATAATTGAAGCTATGAAGTTATTGAATGAGGTAGAAGCTGATAAGTCTGGAGTGATAAAAGAGATATTGGTAGATAACGGAGCACCGGTAGAATATGGTCAACATTTATTTATTATTGATTGAGTAAGAAAAAATGTTTGAAAAAATACTGATAGCTAATCGTGGCGAGATTGCATTGAGAATACAAAGAGCTTGTCGAGAGATGGGGATAAAAACTGTTGTAGTTCATTCGGATGTGGATAAAGATGCAAAATATGTGCGTTTAGCAGATGAATCTGTATGTATTGGCCCCGCTCCATCAAAAGATAGTTACTTAAATATGCCTGCGATTATTTCTGCTGCTGAAGTGACTGATGCAGAAGCAATTCATCCTGGTTATGGTTTTTTGTCAGAGAATGCCGATTTTGCAGAAAGAGTGGAGCGAAGTGGATTTATTTTTATAGGCCCTAAACCTGAAACTATACGTAAAATGGGTGATAAGGTTTGTGCAAAAAGAATAATGATGGCTTCAGGAGTACCGGTAGTTCCAGGATCTGATGGTGTTCTAGCAGATGATCCAAAGACCATATTGGATATAGCTAGAAAAATAGGATATCCAGTAATTATAAAGTCAGCTGGTGGAGGTGGCGGGAGAGGTATGAGAGTTGTTTATACCGAAGCTGCATTATTAAATGCAGTTGTAATGACTCGCTCTGAGGCAGATGCAGCTTTCAATAATCCCAATGTTTACATAGAAAAATTTTTAGAAAATCCTAGACATATCGAAATACAAGTTCTATCTGATGGAGATCGCCATGCATTATGGTTGGGAGAGAGAGATTGTTCTATGCAGCGACGTCATCAAAAAATAATTGAAGAAGCTCCAGCTATTGGGATTCAGAGAAAATTAATTGAACGTATAGGTGATAGATGTGTCGATGCTTGTAAAAAAATTGGATATAGAGGAGCAGGAACATTTGAGTTTTTATTCGAAGATGGCGATTTTTATTTTATTGAAATGAATACTAGAATTCAAGTAGAACATACTGTTACAGAACTCGTTACTGGTATTGATTTGATCCAGGAGCAAATAAAGATAGCTGCTGGAGAGAAACTATCATTAAGACAAAAAGATATAAAAATAAAAGGACATGCTATTGAGTGCAGAATAAATGCAGAGAATCCATTTAATTTTTTACCTAGTCCAGGAAAGATAACTAGCTGGCATACTGCTGGAGGACCTGGTGTCAGAGTCGATTCACATGTATTTGATGGCTATGTTGTTTCCCCATATTACGATTCTATGATAGCAAAGTTGATTACATATGGTGATGATAGGAATCAAGCCCTATCTAAAATGAAGGTGGCTTTATCAGAGATGGTAGTGGATGGAATTGATACAAATATTTCTTTGCATAGAGAGCTATTACAGGACTCAAGATTTATTGAGGGAGGTACTAGTATTCATTATTTAGAGCAGAAATTATCACAGAGAATATAACTCTGTTAGTTATTGATAAATTGTAAATATTTAGAGGAGTATTATTTGAAAGAGTTATCATTTTACTGTGATGCCTTTTATGTTGATTTTTTATCTGATGCGTTTATGCATTTTGATGCATTATCTGTTTCTATTGAAGATGCTGATGCAGATAGCTTGTCAGAAGAGCCTATTTTTTTAGAGCCTGGTTTTTCAACAGATAAATTTCACTGGAGTAGAAATAAGGTAACTATTTTAATTAAAGAAAAAGTAAATCCTATAGAAACTTTAGATTCTGTTCTAGATTATTTAGGGATGAGCGATAAAAATATAGATTGTGTATCAATTGTTGATTTGAAAGAATTAGATTGGGTTTCATTAGTTCAGTCAGAACAGTATCCGATTTTTGTAACAGAACGTATTTGTATAATCACTAGTCAAAATTATATAACTAGCATTAATATTAATAACACATTAAGCAATATTTATTATATAGAAATAAATCCAGGTTTAGCGTTCGGAACTGGTAGTCACCCAACTACTAGTCTTTGTCTATCATGGTTAGATAGTAATATTAGAAATGGTGAGTCAGTACTCGATTACGGTTGTGGTTCTGGGATTTTAGCAATTACATCTTTAAAACTTGGTGCTGGAAGGGTCGTGGCAGTAGACATAGATAATCAAGCTATTTCTTGTGCAAAAAGCAATGCAATTAAAAATAATGTTGATCTCATAGTTTGTAATCCGGAAGATATGCCTGTAGATACATATGAAATTGTTATAGCTAACATCCTATCTAAACCGCTCCAATTGATGGCTAATAAATTATCTTCAATGGTTCAGCAAAATGGCTATTTGGTTTTATCTGGAATTCTTTCTAATCAGGTAAAAGATGTTATCCTAGCTTATTCTTCATATATTAAACTTCAAGTTTGGAAAGAAGTAGATGGTTGGGTATGTTTATACGGGAAGAATTTTATTAAATGAAGATTAGAAATTATTTACATGATATTTGAATGATGAATATTCTAATCTTCATTGTTCTTAGTAATATTTTTTATTACTCCCAAGTCAAAGTGCCGCCAGTTTGATATTCGATTACACGAGTTTCAAAAAAATTACGTTCTTTTTTCAAATCTACCATTTCTGACATCCATGGAAAAGGGTTAATTTCTTGTTCAAATAGTATATCCAATCCTATCTGTTGAGCTCTTCTATTAGCTATGAATCTTAAATAAGATTTAAACATGGAAGAATTAAGTCCTAACACACCTCTTGGCATTGTATCTTCAGCGTAAGCATATTCTAAATCAACGGCTTTATAAAATAATGAAATTATTTCTTCTCGGAATTTTTGTGTCCATAGTTGAGGATTTTCTAGTTTTATTGTATTAATAAGATCTATACCAAAATTGCAGTGCATAGATTCATCTCTTAATATATACATATATTGTTCTGCAGCACCTGTCATCTTATTTTGTCTTCCTAAAGACAGTATCTGAACAAAACCTACATAAAAAAATAAGCCTTCCATTAAGCAAGCAAATACTATTATAGATTTTAATAGTGTTTGATCTGCTTCTAATGTTCCGGTTTGAAATTTTTTATCTGATATAGCATCTATAAAAGGAATTAAAAACTCATCTTTTGCTCTTATTGATTCAATCTCATTATAAGCATTAAATATCTCAGATTCGTCGAGGTCTAAGCTTTCAACTATGTATTGATATGCGTGAGTATGAATAGCTTCTTCAAAAGCTTGTCTTAATAAAAATTGACGACATTCAGGAGCAGTGATATGTCTATAGGTTCCAAGTACTATGTTATTAGCAGCTAAAGAATCAGCTGTCACAAAGAATCCCAGGTTTCTTTTTACTATTAATCTTTCGTCATTAGTTAATCCGTTTGGATCTTTCCATAGTGATATATCACGTGACATGTTAACTTCTTGAGGCATCCAATGATTCGCGCATGAACTTAAATATTTTTCCCAAGCCCATTTATATTTAAACGGTACCAGTTGATTAACATCAGTCTTTCCATTTATTATTCTCTTTTCAGAAGCTATTACTCTTTTTGCAGTTGGATTTAGGTTGTTTGTCATAATATGTATTCCGTTATGTAACAATAAATTTTATTGACAGACTTCACACTCTTCATCAGAGTTATTATTTATTTGACATATTCTGGATATTTCTTCATTAATACTAACTGAATTTAATTCTCCACCTTGTCCTGTTGATTTTTCTGTACTTGTTGCCCCCATAGCTCGTAGATAATACGTTGTTTTTAGCCCGCTTATCCAAGCTAGTTTATATGTTTCATCTAGTTTTTTTCCAGACGCACCTGCCATGTATATATTTAATGATTGTGCTTGATCTATCCATTTTTGACGGCGTGAAGCACATTCTACTAACCATTCTGGCTGAATTTCGAAAGCAGTTTTATATAAATCACGTATATCTTGTGGTATACGGTCTATACGAGATAGACTACCATCGAAGTATTTTATATCAGCGACCATTACTTCATCCCAAATATTTAGTTTTTTTAAATCATTAACTAGATATTCATTAATAATAGTAAACTCACCAGATAGATTTGATTTGACATATAGGTTCTGGAATGTAGGTTCTATACTTGCAGATACTCCAATTATGTTTGATATTGTTGCTGTTGGAGCTATTGCTACACAGTTTGAGTTACGCATCCCATGTTCTACTATATGGCTTCTCAAATATTTCCAATCCAATTGACTTGACTTGTCCATTTTAACATAACCACATCTTTCTTTTTCTAATAACTCTATCGTATCTTGCGGAAGAATACCATGTGACCATAAAGAACCCTTAAATGAGCTATACTTTCCTCTTTCTTTCGCTAAATTACTAGAAGCCAGGTAGGAATAGTAGCATATCGCTTCCATAGATTTGTCAGCAAAATCTACTGCTTCTTTTGAAGCATAAGACAAGCGCATCATATGTAAACAATCCTGAAATCCCATGATTCCTAGGCCAACAGGCCTATGCTTTTTATTTGATTGTTTCGCTTTCAATACAGCATAGTAATTTATATCAATAATGTTATCTAACATTCTCATTGCTATTGTAGTAGTTTTTTGCAATTTCTCCATGTCAAGTTCAAATGAATTATTATCAGATATCTTCATGTGATTATTTAGATTGATAGAACCTAAATTACACACTGCTATTTCAGTCTCGCTTGTATTTAATGTTATTTCTGTGCACAAATTAGAACTATGAATTACTCCTATGTGCTGTTGAGGTGATCTTATATTACATGTATCTTTAAAAGTTATCCATGGATGACCTGTTTCAAATAACATTGATAACATTTTTCTCCACAATGACACAGCAGGAAGTTTTTTGAATAGTTTAATTTCTCCATTTATAGTTTTTGTTTCATATTTATTATAAGCATGCTCAAAGTCTTTTCCGTATTTTTCGTGCAAATCTGGGCAGTCAGAAGGTGAAAATAAAGTCCAATCCTTATTTTCCATTACTCTTTTCATGAAAAGATCTGGAATCCAATTAGATGTATTCATATCGTGAGTACGCCTTCTTTCATCACCAGTATTTTTCCTAAGTTCCAAAAATTCTTCTATATCTAAATGCCATGTTTCAAGATAAGTACATACAGCTCCTTTGCGCTTCCCACCCTGATTAACAGCAATAGCAGTATCATTTACAACTTTTAAAAATGGAACTACCCCTTGGCTTTCTCCATTGGTTCCTTTTATATGGCTCCTTAATGCTCTTACTGGAGTCCAGTCGTTACCAAGACCACCAGCATACTTAGCTAATAAAGCATTTTCCTTGATAGAATCATATATTCCTTCCAGATTATCTGGAACTGTTGTCAAATAACAAGATGACATCTGAGCATGTTTTGTTCCAGAATTAAATAAAGTTGGAGTAGAACTCATAAAATCAAAAGAAGATAAAATTTTATAAAATTCTATTGCTTTTTGATTTTTATCTCGTTCTTTAATTGCTATTCCCATAGCAACTCTCATAAAAAATACCTGTGGAAGCTCTATTCGTTTTCCGTCCATATGTAAAAAATAACGGTCATACAGAGTCTGTAGACCAAGATATTTAAAATTTAGATCTCTATCGGCATCAATTGCATTTCCCAACAAAGCTAAATCATAATTCTCAAGGTCTGGGGATAAAACTCCTCCCTTTACTCCAAGCTTAATAAAATTATGAAAATATTCTGCATAATTTTTATACATTTCTTCATGAAAGATTTCTTTTCCTAGTACTTCTCTTCTTATTGTATGCAGTAGAATTCTAGCAGTTACATAGTTATAAGATGGTTCTTTTTCTATCTTTGCTCTTGTTGTAAGAATTATTGATTTAAATACTTCTTTAATTTGTATTCCATCATATAAATTTTTAAGAGTTTCTTTTATGATTATTTCTATATCTTCTTCACTTATTATGTTCTCTAATCCAATAACTGATGATTTTATAATTGATTTTAGAGATGAAATCTTAAGTATGTTTATTTGATTATTTTCTTTCACTGTAATGGAACTTTCATCATCATTTTCATTCTTTTTATCTATTAATATTTTTGATAAATTTCTTTCTTGATTTCTTTTTTCTCTATATAAAATATAAGCCCTAGCAACATCCTGAAGTCCTGCTCTCATCAGCGATAATTCAACATGGTCTTGAATATCTTCTATATGGAATGATCCACCATTTGGTTTATTTCGTATCAATGCATATATAACTTGATTTGTAAGTTTCTCAATTAATTCTCTAGTACTAATAGAGATTATTCCCTGTTCATTACGTACTGCTATGAACGCTTTTGTTATTGCAATATTGATCTTATTAGGAATAAAATTAACAACAGATCCGTCACGTCGAATCACTTTATAATCTAACCACTTGTCAATATCATTTTGTTGTTTTTTGCTTATAACTGATGAGTCATCAATTATAGAGATTACTGTTTTTTGCATGAATAAATCCTAAACCAAGGCTTAAATTTTAAGGTGCTTTAATCACACTGGATTTGCTATATCCCATCGTTGTTGGCATAAAAAGATAGCATTTCAAGCAGATCTAGAGGATTGAAGTATAGAAGGTAATAAGATAATTTTAGTTACTGATCATCTAACATACAAGAGAAAAATTTGTTTTCAAAATTGTCTTGACCTGATCATGAAAAAGGTATCTGACTGAAACAAAATCTTGTATGCTTTAATGAATTGCCATATCTGTGAGTGACTATGCTTTGCAGCATACTAGATATTTGTAATTAGCTTATGCTTTGCTTAGACGGCTAAGCACCTTATCTTTACCTAGTAAAAATAATACTTTATTAATTGATGGAGTATTAGTTTCACCTGTTAAATATATTCTCAGTGGTAAAGCAATTTGTTTCATTATTATATTATTTTCTGAAATTATCGTTTTAATGATTCTATCTATTTCTTCCATTTTCCATTCTATTTTATTTGCCATGTGAATAAATTTGCTTATGAGATGAATTGTTTTCTCATCAATATATCTATTTTTTAAATCATCAGTTATTTCTATATTTTCTTTATAAAAAATCATCGTATTCTCAGCCAGTTTATTTAGGCTATTAGATCTTTCTTTAAAAAGGTCTATTATGGAATTAAGATCATTTTCATTCGGATCATAATTATGCTCTACTATCATTGGTATTATCATGCTTGCTAGGATGTGAGTATCTTTATTTTTTATATAATAAGAATTAATCCAATCAAGTTTTTTAGGATCCCATTGCGACGGAGATTTGGATAGATGTTTGATATCAAACCATTTTATTAACTGCTCTGTACTAAATATTTCATCATTATTATGACTCCATCCAAGGCGAGCTAAATAATTAACCATTGCTTCAGGAAGGTAGCCCTGTAACTTATATTCCATAATATTCATGGCTCCGTGCCTTTTAGACAATTTTTCTCCATCTGTTCCTAATATCATAGGTAAATGTCCATACTCAGGAATTTTTACATTCAATGATTTTAGTATATTAATTTGCCTTGGAGTATTATTAACATGATCATCACCACGCAAGACATGAGAGATTCCCATATCTAGGTCATCTATAGCAACACAAAAATTATATGTAGGTGTTCCATCAGAACGAGCTATTACTAAATCGTCAAGCTCTTCATTTTTAAAACTGATTCGGCCTTTTACTAGATCATTCCACGATACTATGCCAGTTGAGGGATTTTTAAAACGTATTGTTGGATTGCGATCTTCTGGAATATTAGGTAGAGTCTTATTAAGTTCAGGTCTCCATGTTCCATCATATTTTGGTTTTGCCCCGTTTTTTCTTGCTTTCTCTCTCATTTTTTCTATTTCTTCTGTTGAGCTATAGCAGTAATAAGCAGTACCAGCTTTTAGCATTTTTTTTAGCAATTCTCTATATCGGTCCATTCTTTGAGTTTGATATATAATTTCTTCATCTGAGGTTATTCCTAACCAAGACATACCATCTATTATTGATTTTATGGCTTCTTTAGTTGATCTTTTTATATCTGTATCTTCTATTCGTAGTAAAAATATACCGTTATTGTGTTTAGCGAAGGCCCAAGAAAACAATGCTGTACGAGCTCCTCCAAGATGAAGAAAACCTGTTGGAGAGGGGGCAAAACGAACACGCACTGTATTATTATTGTATGAATTCATATAAATAAATTAAATTGTTAAAATTGAATACTTATTTGTATTAAATAAAAATATAATACATAGACAACATTATAATAACAGCAAATATTTTTATTTGTTTTATCTTATTTTTAATAGGGTGTATTATAAATTAATGTCAAGACATTTCCTTTCTCCTTTGTTAGAACCATCTTCGTTATTATTATGTTCTGATAAAAAAATAAATAATATATCTCTACCGGACAATATAAAAAAAAATCTTATATGTATTACTTGCCTTCAAAATAGAGATCTGTCTATAAAATACTATGATAAATACAACATTAATATCGTAGATTCCATAGATTTGATAATAGTGTGTGTTCCAAATATTATTTTGAAGGAAACGTTATATTTCTTAAGACAGTTTAATCCAAAAGCTGCAATTATATTAAATCATGATGCATCAGTTTTGTGTTCAAAAGAAATAAAAGATTTATGCAAAAAATGGGCTATTGATTGTAAGTGTGAGCTATTGGGTCCTGATTCTTTTGGGATACAGCGTCCAAGTGCTTTTTTAAATCTAAGCCCTAATTTTCCTACTGTTAGATCTGGTAGGGTAGCATTGATTTCTCAATCTAGGTCTATTGTTTCGGTGATTATAGATTGGGCGGCGGGAACTAACGTAGGATTTTCATTGGTTTTATTTACCGGAAAAGAAACATCACTAAGTTTATCAAAGGTAATCGATTATTTAATTTGGGACTATTACACTGATAGCATCGTTCTATATTTAGAAAATATAGATGATGTCAGAGAGTTTATAAGTGCACTAAGGGCATTGGCCAGAATAAAGCCAGTGATAGTAGTAAAAGCAGGTCATCATGATTATGATGATATAGTATTTAGTGTTGTTATGCGAAGAACGGGTGCAGTTAGGATGAGATATTTCTCACAGCTGTTTTCTGCAGTTAAAGTATTAGCTTATCCGAATAAATTAAATGGTAGAAAAATTGCGCTATTATCAAACGGTACTGGGCCTCTCAAACTAGCTCTCGACAAGATTTATGCCTCCTCTATGCTTTTAAAAAGCAATCTATCGGAAAATACTATAAATTCTATAAAGCCATTATTTGATAAGCTATCAGTATTTGATTGTTGCTCTATTATAGTAGATAGATTTTTAGATAAAGATATTGTTATAAAAATATTAAATTTATTTTTGTCTGATGATAATATAGATGGAATACTTGTGTTATTAGCTCCTGATTACTATTCAGATATGTTATCTATAGTTGAGGCATTGACAAAAATTATATCGGAAGTAAAAAAACCAATAATTACATGTTTGATGGGTGATTTTGGAATAAAATCTTTAGGTGAAGTATTTGGTAGTTCTAAAATACCGATATTTCAAACTCCCGAGTCATCTGCTTATGCAATGAATGTATTAGCAGAACATTATTACAATCAGCAACTTCTTCTGCAGGTGCAGCCATCGATTCCTTTTTATATTTTACCAAACCTTGATGATATAAGATCTCTATTCAGTTTGATTATTTCAAATGGTAGACATACTTTAAATCAACAAGAAATAAAAACAATGTTTAATGCGTTTGACATGAAGATTAAATTTTCTTTAGAAGGAAAGTTTTTGGCTGGATCAAGCGGTCCTATTGAAATACGTGTATGGAGAGATAATATATTTGGTCCAGTTATACAACTTGGTGTTAGTATTATCAAGAACAACTATAAATATAATACAAGCACTTTGAATATGGAAATACCACCGCTAAATAATTTTCTAGCAGGACAACTTATAGAGAGAAGTAATGTATTTATCAATAAATCAGATATTAACCATAATCATTTTCGGCGGTTGCAATTAATATTAGTACAAATTTCTGAAATGTTGATAGCTCTTCCAGATATATATTATTTATGTCTAGGGCCATTTTTTATTACAAATTCTGATATAGTTTCCGATCATTCGTCTGTAGAAATTATTAAATATGGCAATAACAATCTTGTAAATATTGATTATCCGCATATGGCGATTCATCCATATCCTTCTGATTTGGTGAAAACATGTTGTTTGAAAGACGAAACTATCTGTTTAGTTAGACCAATACGTCCAGAAGATGCAGAGATGCTACAAGATTTTATTAGAGGATTGTCTGATAGATCTCGCTATATGAGATTTATATCTGCAATGAGAGAACTAACTCCTAGGATGCTGTCACATTATACTCAAATTGATTATCAAAGGGAGTTAGCTTTAGTAGCAATTATAAATGAATCTGATGGTAAATATAATAAAGATGTTATGATTGGTTTTGTGCATTGTTTGTGTAATGAGGATGGTTTAGGTGTTGAGTATGCTTTAGTTGTCGGCGACAATTGGCAAAGACTAGGTTTAGGTAATAAACTCATGATTTACATGATAGATGCAGCAAAAAAAAGAGGTTTTAAATATATAGATGGTTTTGTTTTAAGCAATAACAGACCGATGCTAGCTTTGCTAAAAAATCTTGGATTTATTAGCAAAGCTGATCCAGAAGACAGATCAATATGCAGAGTGTATTTTAACTTAAATAAATATTAATTCTTTATTGTCATTTCTTTTATTGCATTGCTTACATCTCTCAATTCATCAGCACATATACTGTGTTCAATATTATAATACTTAGATTTTATATTTTTATAGCCATTCATTCTTAATAATTCTACATACTCTATTGAGTGAGATGGCATTATCACTGAATCATTTGTGCCATGACCAACAAAAATATCTAATTCTTGATGATGATTTAATTTGCTAATAAGATGTTTTTGTATTGGCAAATAACCTGATAGAGCAATTATACCATTTATTTTTTCAATTCTGCTTAATCCAACATACAATGCTAATGCACAACCCTGTGAAAAACCACCTAAGATAATATTACTAGCTTTAATACCTATTGACTTTTCTTTGTTTATCAAATCATTTACAATACAAGCCGATTCTTCTATCTCAGAAATATCATCTTTTCCATTAAAAATATTTGATTTTATATCATACCATGCTTGCATTTTCAGTCCGTGGTTTAATGATACATTTCTTTCAGGTGCATTAGGACATACAAAACGTATATTTAGATGATTAATGTCTAAATTATTTAAAATCTCCATACTATCTTGTGCATTTGCCCCTAAACCGTGAAGCCATATTATTGTATGTGAAGGTTTTGTTCCAATATCTATCTCAAGATTTCTTTCTTTATTTATTAACATAAGTTATCTAGTTTATATGGTTATTATATAGTAAAGTGTCAGCTACAATTATTATTTAACAAAAATAGGCAATACAAGATCAATATTTATTAGTACTTATATTATAATACTTACATGAAAAGTTTTAGATAATATTTATTAAAGGCAGCTTAATCATAATTTATGAATAAAGAAAAAGAACATTTTAAAGAGCTCATTGAGAGATCATTAAAGAGCGCGAAAAAAATTGGTGCTAATGAATCATGTGCAGAAATCTCTGAAGGTAGGGGACTATCAGTTTCCGTACGTAAGGGCAACGTAGAGACTATAGAGAAGTCACATGATAGAATGTTAAATGTAGTAGTTTTCGATGGAAAGAAGAGTGGATCAGCATCTACCTCTGATTTTTCTTTTGAGGCAATAAATAAGACAGTAGAAGCTGCTTGGCATATAGCAAGATATACAGCTATTGATGATGCTTCAGGGCTCCCAGATGAGATTTTATTAGCAAAAAAATTTAGAGATTTTAAGTTGTATCATTTATGGTCCAAGTCTGTAGAAGAAATGATTTCTATTGCGAAGCAAACTGAAGAAGCAGCTATAAATTTTAGCAATAGTATAGTAAATACTGACGGATCATTTGTTAGCTCAGGTCAAAGCTATTCTTTATTAGGAAATAGTTTTGGTTTTTTGGGTAGCAGAATATATTCTCAATATAGTTTATCAGTTGTGCCGATAGCATGTGGAAATAAAGGAAATATGCAAAGAGACTATTGGTATGATGCTAATAGCAATCCATTGAATTTATCTGATCCATCATATATTGGAAAATATGCTGCTGAAAGAGCGGTAGCTAGATTATCAGCTCGTCGTATAGCAACTGGAAACTTTCCTGTAATCTTCGAAGCACCAGTAGCTTTAGGGTTAATAGGTTCTTTTGTTCAAGCAGCTAGTGGTGGAGCTTTGTATAGAAAGGCTAGTTTCTTAACAGATACTCTAGGAAAACATATTTTCCCAAAGCATGTAGATATTATTGAAGATCCTCATATAGAAGGAGCAATGGGCAGCACGTCTTTTGATTCTGAAGGAGTATCAACAAAAATGCGTTCTGTTGTTTCAAGCGGGGTTCTTAATGGTTACTTTTTATCTTCTTATTCAGCTAGAAAGTTAGGTTTAATTACCACTGGAAATGCAGGAGGATCTCATAATCTTCGTATGTTTTCTTCTAAAACAAAAGATAATGATGATTTGAAATCAATGATAAAGCAAATGGATAAAGGCTTATTAATAACTGAATTAATAGGTCATGGCATTAATTATGTTACAGGTGATTACTCCAGAGGTGCTTTTGGATTCTGGATAGAAAATGGTGAAATACAGCATGCAGTAGAGGAGATAACTATTGCTGGGAATTTAATGGATATGTTTAAGCAAATTATCTTAATTGGTTCTGATGTGATTTCCAGAGGTACCAAAACAACAGGATCAGTTTTGATAGAAAATATGTCAATTGCTGGCACATAAATTAATTATCTTAATCTAAGTTGTATAGTTCGAGTATTTTGATTGCAAATAATATTATTTTATGTAAAAATCAAAAATTAGACCCTTTAGAGTATTGTACGGATGATTTATAACGTCTAGGCATAATTTATAGTTTTACAGCTAAATTTATATGAGCTGTATCAGTAGGTCTTGTTATCACCAGCTTTTAGCTGGATTTTTATACTAAGGATTGACATGAAAACCTTTGTGGCTAAACCGCATGAAGTTAGGCGAAGCTGGTTTGTTATTGATGCCAAGGGAAAGATTCTGGGTCGTGTAGCCAGCGAAGTTGCACGCCTTTTGCGCGGAAAACACAAGCCTGAATTCACACCACACGTTGATACTGGCGATTTTATTGTAATAATCAATGCAGCAGATATAGTAGTTACTGGCAATAAAGCTAGAGATAAGACTTATTATAGACATACTACATATCCAGGTGGAATACGTGAGATAAGTTTCGAGAAAATGCAACAACGTTTTCCAGGTAGAGTAATTCAAAAGGCTGTTAAAGGCATGTTGCCGAAAGGGCCTTTAGGATATGCAATGATAAAGAAACTTAAAGTATATGCTGGCTCTGAGCATCCACATGCTGCGCAGCAGCCTATTGCTAGGGAATTACGAGTATGATAGGGAATTGGAATTATGGAACTGGGCGACGTAAGACTTCTGTTGCCAGAGTTTTTATTAGAAAAGGCACAGGTAAAATCATAATTAATGGTAAATCATTAGATGATTTCTTTGCTCGTGAAACTGGTAGAATGATCGTTAAGCAACCATTAGTTAATGTTGGATATTTAGATTTTTTTGATATAAAAGCCAATGTTCATGGTGGTGGCGAGACAGGTCAAGCAGGTGCTGTACGTCATGGCATTACTAGAGCTTTAGTAGATTATGATAAAGAACTTAAACCTTCTTTATCTAATGCTGGATTTATAACTCGTGATGCTAGAGAAGTTGAACGGAAGAAAGTTGGTCTACGAAAAGCACGTCGTAAAAAACAATTTAGTAAGCGTTAATCTAGTTACAATACGGTCGTTATTAAACGACCGTTATTTTTTGTATTTATGTATATTGCATCTTTTTAAATGCAATTTTGCTTTTAATTCAATCAAATGCTCTTTGATAGTGTAAGATACTCTTTGTTTCTGAAATATTGGTTCTTTGATAGTTAATGGTTTTGTTATGAATAATAATTTCAATAGAAAAATTAAAGTTGGTATAGTTGGTGGCACTGGCTACACAGGTGTAGAGCTGTTACGTATATTAATACAGCATCCCAATGTGGAATTATTAGTTATAACTTCCAGAAAAGAATCAGGGTTATACGTTTCAGATTTATATCCAAACTTGCGCAACCATATAGACCTAAAGTTCTCTTCATTAGATAATCCAGAGCTAATGAGTTGTGATATTGTTTTTTTTGCAACACCTCATGGTGTTGCTATGTCTCAAGCTGAAGCTCTTTTGAAATCTGGTGTTAAAATCATAGATCTAGCTGCAGATTTTCGTATTAAAGATGTAGAAATTTTTGAGAAATGGTATAAAATTGAGCATTCTTGCCCAGATGTTTTGAAAAATTCTGAATATGGTTTAGTAGAATTAAATCGTTGCAGAATTGTTAGATCAAACGTGATCGGAAATCCAGGGTGTTATCCTACTACTGTAATATTAGGATTAACCCCATTATTAGAGCATCCTGAGCCTTTGATAGATTTAAATGATATAATAGCTGATTGTAAGTCAGGGGTTTCTGGCTCTGGAAAGAAGTTAGAAATATCAGGATTATTCTCTGAATCGTCAGATAATTTTAAAGCATACGGTGTTCATGGACATCGTCATCATCCTGAAATTGTTTCACAAATAGAAAAAATATCAGGCAAAAAAATTAATTTGACTTTCGTTCCTCATTTGGTGCCAATGATTAGAGGCATGTTCTCTACTATTTATGCAAAGATACTTCCACATGCTTTAGATGTAGATTATCAGGAATTGTTTGTTAAGCGTTATGAACATGAACCTTTCATAGATGTTATGCCTTTTGGATCTATACCAGAAACCAGATCGGTCCGTTCTTCTAATAATCTTAGGATTGCGATTTATCGTCCAAATAATAAGGATAGATTAATTATATTAGTTGTACAGGACAATCTAGTAAAAGGTGCTGCAGGTCAGGCTGTGCAGAATATGAATTTAATATTTGGCTTTAAAGAAACTATTGGCTTGGACTCTATATCTATTCTACCTTAGCGACCTGTTTATTTAAATTTTTTATAACGAGATTTTTATGGATCTTGATAAATTTGTTAATAATGAATCTAAATTGATTTTTACTGAATCTGCTATTAATAAGGTTAAATCTCTTTTAGAAGAAGAAAGCAATCCTTCATTAAAATTACGTGTTTTTGTTCAAGGTGGTGGTTGTTCTGGAATTCAGTATGGTTTTACATTCGATGAAGCCCAAGATTCTGAAGATACTATAATAGAAAAGGAAGGAACAAGTTTTTTGATAGATCCTGTAAGTTTGCAATATTTATTTGGTGCTGAAATAGACTACAAAGATGATATTGAAGGATCGCAATTTGTCATTCGCAATCCAAATGCTGTTACAACTTGTGGCTGCGGCTCTTCTTTTTCTGTATAGTTATTTAAAATAATTTATGATTGCTAGTTATTTGCTGTAGGAAATTTTTATCGATTCTGACTGTAATTTTTCTAAAAACCTCATTTGTTCTTTATAGAATTCTACCTTACTATCAAAATTCTTTTGTATAGAGCCATCTATCTTTTTTGATGTTGGCAATTTTATGGACAAAGGATCAACAGGTTTGTTGTTGATCCTTAGCTCATAATGTAAATGAGGGCCTGTAGCCCATCCTGTTGAGCCAACATACCCTATTAACTGTCCTTGTAATACTTTTTTCCCTTTATGTATTTTTGGATCAATTCTACTTTGATGCGCATATAAGGTTGAATATTTATTGAAATGTTTTAAAATGACTACTTTACCATAACCATTTTGCCATCCGGAAAACTCTACTACTCCTTCAGCTGTAGCATATATAGGTGTACCTGTCGGTGCTACATAATCTACTCCTTTATGGTCAACAATAGTTTTTCTTATAGGATGTACTCTTTTTCCAAAAGTAGAGCTTATACGGCTAAATTTTATAGCAGAACGAAGGAATGTTTTTTTTAGACTATCACCATTAAAATTATAATATCCTCCTTCAATTTTTCTATCATTATCAAACCATATGGCATCATGCATTCTATCATTGCTTTTAAATTCTAAAGCTAGTACTTTACCTGAACCTAAGTAAAGACCATCGTACATTTGTAATTCATAAATAACCCTAAATTGATCACCAATGCGTATATCTCTAGGAAAATCTACTTTAGTGCTTAATATATTAGTCATTTGCATTGTTATAAAATTAGGAATGCCAGCATGTTCTGTTGCTTCAAATAGTGAGGACTTTATAACCCCAAAGGCTACTCTAATTTGTCTTTCTGAATAATTTGTTTTTTCTGATGCAGAATAAGATAGCTCTTTATTAGAAACAATATGCAAGTACTTGCATATTGTTTGATCTCTATTGTTATAATGAGGTGTATGCAAATAGCGTAACCATATAAGGTTTCCATTTAGGTCAGTAGCAGCCTGTATTTGGCGTCCAGGAAGCAATTTGCGAATACTGTTGGTTTCAGGATTTTTTGCAATAAAGTTTTGCAATTTCTCTAAGTTTCTTACTTTTAAACGTTGTAGAATACTCCTTAGAGTATCTCCCTTTTTTATAATAGTTTCATTAATATAGGGAAGATTATCTTCATTTGAATCGAGAAGTCTATGATCGTAATCGAACAAAGATTGTTCGCTTCGAAGAATTTTTGATTGAGGTGTATCAGATTTATTTGTATTGCGTTTAAACATGTATAATGGAGTTACGCAAAAAGCAAATAATATTATTATCGATATAAATCGACGCAAGAAAATATTCATCGTGTTTTTATTGTGATTTTATTTCATTCAATAAATTAAATTGTTATGTGACAAAGCCTACAGTTCATACAGCACATAATTCTAACAATGTGGATCTGCTTTCAATTACTATGAATTTAGTAATTTCATTAAATTTTTCGATAGCATAGTCGATATTATAATTAATTTCATTAAAAGTACATTTTAAATTATGTTAAATAAAGAATACTACATTAGTCCAGATATTAGGTCAGAATTTTCCATTATAAAAAAAAATTGTAATGAGTTGTTAGTAGAAGAGGAATTAATTAATAAATTATTAAAAAATAAAAAAGACCGAATACCATTGAGAATAAAACTTGGCCTTGATCCTACAGCTCCAGATATACATTTGGGACATACAGTTGTACTAAATAAACTTAAACAATTACAAGAATTAGGACATAAAATAATATTTTTGATTGGTGATTTTACAGCTATGATAGGTGATCCTAGTGGAAGAAAAGCAACACGTCCTTCTTTAGATTTAGAACAAGTTGAATATAATGCGGCAACTTATTGTTCTCAGGCATACAAGATATTGAATCCTGATTTAACTGAAATTAGATACAATTCAGAATGGTTTGATAAATTAGGGTCAAGAGGAATAGTAAAATTAGCAGCTAGTTGCACACTAGCTAGAATTTTAGAAAGAGATGATTTTACTAAAAGATTTAAAGCTAGGGAGCCTATCTCTGTTCATGAATTTTTGTATCCAATTATGCAGGGATATGATTCAGTTGCATTAAAAGCTGATATAGAAATAGGAGGTACTGATCAAAAATTTAATTTATTGATGGGACGTGAATTGCAAAAAGAGAATGGTCAAGAGCAGCAGTCAATATTAACTATGCCTTTACTGATAGGCATAGATGGCATAGAAAAAATGTCTAAATCTAAGGGTAATTACATAGGTATAGAAGAATCCTCAGATTCCATGTTCGGTAAACTTATGTCTATTTCAGATAATCTGATGTGGCATTATTTTGATTTATTATCATTTCAATCAGATAAAGATATAGATAAACTTAGAAAAAACATTGATGAAGGAATGAATCCTAGGGATATAAAAGTTATTCTTGCTAAAGAAATAGTGACTAGATTTCATTCAGATAAAGAAGCAGATCAAGCGCTTATAAACTTCGAAAACTTATTTTGTAAAAGAGAAGTCCCAAGTAACTTATTAGAAATAAATCTTGGCTGTGCCCCCATTAATATAATTAAAGTATTAAGAGATTCTGGCTTAGTCTCATCAGCATCTGAAGCACAAAGGGTGATAGAGCAAAAAGGGGTTAAGGTAAATGGTGATAAAATTGAAAGCAAATCTTTACAATTATCTGCAGGTGCATATACTATTCAAGTAGGAAAAAGAAAATTTATTAAAGCTATATTAGTATAGAATTTTGAAATTTAGTTAGTTATGTAAGATTTTTTATATACGGTTGCGATCAATACTGTGATTTATTGAATAATGTTTGCTATAGTTGGCCTAGTGGTATTATATATAGTGCACTATATCAGTATTTAGTATTGATAAATTTGTTAGAACTTCGACAGTTTTTGTTTTCATATTGCGCAGTTATATTCACATTTCATGTAGGAGCCATAATGCTTGAACAATTTAAAAATATAGACCAAGTAGACCCAGATATATGGAAAGCTATAGAGAAAGAGTCAGTTCGTCAGGAACAGCATATAGAATTAATAGCTTCAGAGAATTATGCTAGTGTAGCTGTTATGCAAGCTCAGGGATCTTGTTTAACAAATAAATATGCAGAAGGATATCCTGGTAAAAGATATTACGGTGGCTGTGAACATGTGGACGAAGTTGAGCAACTTGCAATTACAAGACTAAAAAAGATATTCGGAGCTGAAGTTGCTAATGTTCAACCAAACTCCGGATCGCAGGCCAATCAAGGTGTTTATAATGCAGTTTTAAAGCCTGGCGATACTGTTCTTGGTATGAGTCTAGCAGAAGGTGGGCATTTAACTCATGGTTCTCCTGTTAATTCATCTGGTAAATTGTATAATTTTATACCTTATGGTTTAGATAAAGACGAGGTCATTGATTATAAAAATGTTGAGGAGTTGGCTAAATTACATAGACCGAAGATGATAGTTGCTGGGGCTTCAGCTTACTCTTTACGTATTGACTTTAAACTATTATCTGAAATAGCTGCTAGTATTGGAGCTTTTTTTATGGTGGATATAGCTCATTATGCCGGATTGGTTGCGGGCGGTGTTTATCCTAATCCTATGCCGCACGCTGATTTTGTTACCTCAACTACTCATAAATCTCTTAGAGGACCAAGAGGTGGGGTAATTATGACAAAATCAAAATTTGAAAAGATCATTAACTCTTCTATATTTCCTGGGATACAAGGTGGCCCTTTAATGCATGTTATTGCTGGAAAGGCTGTTGCGTTTCGTGAGGCTCTAGATCCCAAGTTTAAAATTTATGCTCAGCAAGTTATTAATAATGCTAAAGTAATGGCTGATACTTTAATAAAAAGAGGATTACGTATTGTTTCTGGAAATACAGAGAGTCATATGATGTTAGTAGATCTTAGATCTAGTGGAATTAATGGAAAAGAAGCAGAAGATGCTTTAGGTAAGGCTCATATTACTGTTAATAAGAATTCCATACCCAATGATCCAGAAAGCCCTTTTGTAACTAGTGGTATTCGTATAGGATCTGCAGCTATCACTACTAGAGGCTTCTTGGAATCGGATGCTGAGCTTACTGCAAACTTATTGGCAGATGTTCTCGATAATCATAATGATATTGCTTATTTATCTAAAATTCGCAACAAAGTTAATGAATTAACAGCACGTTTACCAGTGTATAAAAAATAGTTATTAGCATATAAAAAATATCCTTGAAATTCAATATTTTTGATAATTATTTTCTTAAATTGATTGTTTTGTCTTCCTTATTTGATTAGTTTTTTAGTGAATTCTATGAATTTTTTTAAAGAAGATGAGTTTTGGATGCGTGAAGCACTAAAACTTGCTGATAAAGCTTCTTATAACACAGCCCCCAATCCTAGTGTTGGTTGTATTATCGTTAAAGATGGTAAATGTATTGGGATGGGGGCAACTAGAGCTGCCGGTGGTTTTCATGCTGAGGTATGTGCCCTTATAGACTCTAAAAAAAATAATCATAATGTAGTAGGTTCTACTTTTTATATAACTCTAGAGCCTTGTAGTCATTATGGTAAGACACCTCCTTGTGTTGATCAAATAATAAAATCATCCCCAATAAGAGTTGTTTTATCAATGATTGATCCTAATCCTTTAGTAAGCGGTAATGGAATAAAGAAATTACGTTCATCTGGAATAGATGTTTTGATTGGGGTCTGCCATAAAGAAGCATTGTTATTGAATATAGGGTTTTTTCATAGAATGATATATTCTACCCCTTGGGTTAGATTAAAAACTGCTTCATCTATAGATGGTAGGACAGCTCTATATAACCATAAATCAAAGTGGATAACATGTGATGAATCCAGGAAAGATGGTCATCATTGGAGAGCACGTAGCAGTGTTATCCTAACTGGTATAGGCACAATATTACATGACAATCCACTACTTAATGTTAGATATGTAGATACTCCAAGACAGCCTTATAGAGCAGTTATAGATGATAATTTTGTAATAAGAGAAGATGCTAACATAATAGACGGCTCTAAAGTTTTTATATTTACTTCTATTGTTGATAAAGAAAAGGAAAAAAGATTATCAGATAGAAATGTTGAGGTGATTCTATTACCAAATGAAAAAGTACCAAATCATGTTGATTTATCACTTGTAATGAGATTTTTTGCAGAAAAATGTTTTAACGAAGTTCATGTAGAATCAGGAGCTGGTTTAAATGGCAAATTACTTTCAGAACGCTGTATAGAAGAATTGATTATGTATGTGGCTCCTATTTTTTTAGGTGATGCTTTTCCAATAGCTAAATTAAAAAATATTTCAAATCTAGAAGATGCATTGCGGTTTTCTATTTTTGATTCTATTAATATTGGATCTGATTTGAGAATTCGTCTCTATGAAAATAGTAAATGGGATTTTTTGTTTAGAACAACATCTAAAGTTATTTAAGTTTTATAGAGTAGAAAAATGTTTACTGGAATCGTGAAAGATATAGGAAGGATTGTTGGCATAAAAGATTTGTCAGATTCGTATGGTGAATTATCAGGGTTGCATTTATGTTTAGAGCCAAGTAATCTGAAATTGGAAAATATTAAGCTTGGTGATTCCATAGCAGTTAATGGAGCATGCATGACTGTGGTAGATATTTGTCAACGATATTTTTATATTGATGTTTCAGCAGAAAGTCTTAGTTGTACAGTTGGCTTCGATAATTTAAATTCAATAGTTAATTTAGAGACTTCTCTAACCATTAATAATAATGGTATTGATGGACATTTGATTTATGGTCATGTTGACTGTATAGGAAAAGTAGTTAAATTCTCATCTGTAGGAGAATCTAGAGAGTTAGTTATTATCCTGCCAGTAGATTTTTCAAAATTTGTGGCATACAAAGGATCAATAGCAGTTAATGGTATTAGCTTAACTATAAATAAAGTTGTCGATGATGTTGATGGTTGTTTAATAAAAATTAATGTTATACCTCACACTATGAAAGAAACTAATTTATGTTTTCTAAGAGATAATGATCTAGTAAATATAGAAATAGATACTATCGCAAGGTATGTTGCAAGAATGATGGAATACACAGCCAAAAATCAATAATTCTGGTATAATGAAAATATCAGGACAGATGGCCGAGTGGCTGAAGGCGCACGCCTGGAAAGCGTGTATACGTTTATAGCGTATCGGGGGTTCGAATCCCCCTCTGTCCGCCATCAAATGCTATCATTACTTAATGAAACCACCAGTTTGGTGATCCCAAAGAGTCTTATATAAACCATTGCGCGATATCAGTTCTTTATGTGTCCCGGTTTCTATAATCTGGCCCTTTTCTATTACTATTAGTCTATCCATGCGGATTATAGTTGAAAGTCTATGCGCTATAGTAATAACGGTTTTACCGTGCATTATGCTCTCTAGATTTTCTTGTATTATTGATTCTATTTCAGAGTCCAGCGCAGAAGTTGCTTCATCAAGCAATAATATAGGAGCATTTTTTAACAATACACGAGCTATAGCTACTCTCTGTTTTTGCCCTCCAGATAATTTTACACCTCTTTCCCCAACTGTAGCATCTATACCTACAAGACCTTTGTGATCTAATACATTTACAAGAAATTCATTCATTTTCGATTTATGTAGTACTTCTTGCAAATTTTTGTGCGATACTGTCTCATCACCACAAGTTAAATTATCTCTAATAGATCTATTCAATAGGGATATATCTTGTGTTACTACTCCAATTTTTGAACGCAAGCTTTCTTGTGTTACAGAAGAAATATCTTGATCGTCAATATATATTTTACCAGAATCTAATTCATATAATCTAAGCAACAGATTCATTATAGTAGATTTTCCAGCTCCAGAAGGACCTACTATCCCTATTTTCTCCTTTGGCTTCACTATCAAATTGAAATTTGATAAAACGTCATTATTATGTTTGTTATATTTAAATTCAACAGACTCAAACTTTATAGAACCATTAGTTACATTTAATAATTTTGCAGATTCTTTATTTTTTATTTCTACTGGCTTAGAGATGGTTTCAATTCCATCTTGTACTATACCTAAGTTTTCAAAAATACTATTTATAACCCATATTATCCAACTAGACATATTATTTATTCTTATTACCAAGCTGGTAGCTAATGTGATTGAGCCTATAGATATAACGCCGTTACTCCATAGCCAAAGTGATAACCCAGTCGTGGATGCAATTAGTATCCCGTTGATAAAAGTTAATAGTGTATCTATCTCAGTTATTAATCTAAGTACAGATTGATGTTTATGCATTTGCATTTCTATAGCTTCTTTTCCGTAACCTTCTTCTTTATTTGAGTTAGAAAATAGCTTAATTGTAATTATATTTGTATAACAATCTACTATTAGACCCATTAACTTAGATCTAGCCTCTGATGAGGATATTGCTAGAGATCTTATTTTAGGTATGTAATACGATAACATTAATATATAAACTATCATCCATAATGATAAAGGTAGTATGAGATGCCAATCAGCTTGTAGAAATAAGAACATCGCGCTACCAGCATATATTAATATGTGCCATATTGCTTCTATCATCTGTAATGCTGAATCTCTTAGTGCACTACCTGTCTGTATTACACGATTAGCTACTCTTCCTGCAAGATCATTATGAAAAAAATTTACGCTTTGTTTCAAAATATATCTATGATTTTGCCACCTTATCATGGCTGACAAATTCGCAGTGATTGCTTGATGACTTAACAAATTATGTAATCCAAATAATAATGGTCTCGCTATAACAATAACAAATGCCATTATAATTAATTGTGTTATGTTTTTGTTAAATATATCCTTGGGATTTGTTGTTTGCGCCATATCTATGATTTTGGCAATATATTTAAATAAAGCTACCTCGACCAATGCGACAAATAATCCTACTATGAGAAGAATAAATAGTACAAGCCATATTTGCCTAAGATAATGAAAATAGAATTCCGCCAATTTACCAGGAGGAATCTCTTCTGATCGATCTTTAAATGGATCAATAATTTTTTCAAAATAAGAAAAAATAGAAAAAGATTTCTCTTCAGACATAGTCTCTCCTTAAAGGTATTGCAATAGTAAAATTCATTTAAAAAAATTAATTTATTATGTTTTATTTAATAAAATAACAACACTCTTAAATTATTAAAATCCAAAAATAACATTATCTTTGATAACGATCTTTTGCATTTATTTTTATATAAGGTTGTTATTTTGTGTAACTCCAACAACAGATGAAAAACCAGCATCAACGTGTATTATTTCACCTGTTATTCCAGATGATAATTCAGATAATAAGAATGCAGCAGTATTACCTATTTCTTCAATAGTTACATTTCTTTGTAAAGGGGAAACATCTTTTACAAATTTTAGTATGCCTGAGAAATCTTTTATTCCGCTTGCTGCAAGAGTTTTTATTGGTCCAGAAGATATCCCATTGATCCTAATATTTAGATCTCCTAGATCGCTTGCTAGATACCTAACACTTGACTCTAGTGATGCTTTTGCTAAACCCATTAAATTATAGTTAGGAACATATTTTTCTGCACCGATATAGCTCATTGTAATAATAGAAGATCTTCTATTACTCATTAAAGGTAACAATGATTTTGTTATAGCAGATAAGCTGTATACTGAAATATCATGTGCTACAGCGAAGTTTTCTCTAGTTAATCCACTCAAAAATTTTCCTGAAATAGTTTCTCTTGGAGCAAAACCAATAGAATGTACTAATCCATCTAAATAATCCCATTTGTTCGAAAGTTCATCAAATAAATTTTTTATTTGATTATCATCGCTAACATCACATGGTATACAAATTTTACTATCGAATTGTTCTGCTATCTCTTTCACTCGGCTCTGAAATCTTTCGTTTGCATAAGTAAAAGCCAAAATAGCTCCTTGTTCTACGCATGATTTTGCTATACCGTATGCTATGGATTTTTTTGAAATAATACCTGTTATTAAAATTTTTTTATTTTTTAGTAAACACATTTGCTTTTCTCCATTAGCAACTCACAGATTGATTTTAATCCTTATACCATAAGAATGGTATCTATTACTTATAACAAGGTGTCATTATTTTGGATCCGGCTATAATTTTATCGTTGTTTAATTTATTTATTTTAACAAGAGTATTTAGTGTCGTATTATGTTCTTTAGCTATCTTCAATAATGTATCGCCAGCTTTTATTTCATATTCTATTAAGCTCGATGATACATAATTATTTTTAATATTTCTTGTGCGGCTTTTGATTTTATCAATTGGAATGAGTAATATTTGACCAGAAGTGACTTTTTGTTGATGTTTTATGTGATTCGATTGTCTGAGATCTGTTTCTGATATTCCAAAATGTTCTGCAATAGATGCAAATGTTTCTCTATTTCTTGATTTATAAATTTTCCAATTGCTCAAATTGCCTTTGAATGATTTTAAGTTATTGTGAAAAGTATCTATGGTATGTATCGGTAGTAAAATTGTTTGAGAGTAAGGACCTTTTATTATTGGTCTATTGTAGGATGGATTTAGAGCTTTGAATTCTTCTAAAGATATCTCTGCTAATTTAGCCGCTATCTCAATATCCATATCTTTATTTTTTTTTACAATTCTGAAATACGGCTCGTTGTTGACTTTTGGTAGATTAATACCAAATTTTTCAGGATTCTTAATAATAATTTTTATAGCTTGTATCTTTGGTACGTAATTCCTAGTTTCTTCTGGAATTTTAAGAGATGAGTAATTTGTAGGCAACCCTAGTTTTTTGTTTTTTGCTATAGCTTTTTGAACGGTTGATTCTCCACAATTATATGATGCTAATGCAAGATGCCAATTTCCTTGTGTTTTATAAAGTTTTTCCAGGTAATCTAATGCAGCGCACGTAGATATAACAGGATCTCTCCTTTCATCACACCACCAGTCTTGTTTTAAATTAAAATGCTGAGCTGTTTTTGGAACAAATTGCCATAGCCCAGATGCTTGATTTTTTGATAGAGCACTAGGATTATATGCACTTTCTATGAAAGGTATTAATGCTAATTCAGTTGGCAAATTTCTTCTAGTTATTTCTTCTATTACAAAATATAGATATTTACTTGATCTCTCTGCTATCTTTTTTATTGAATCTGGATGTGAAGCATAATATTTTAGCCATTGCCTTGATAATTCTGTGTTTAGGTTTGGCATTTGAAATCCTTTTCTCATCCTATCCCAAGCATCTAATGGTTTATTATTCTTTTTTAACAGTACAGATTTTATATTATGGAAATCATTGTTTCGAAAGCCAGCAGATACTGACGTACAGCCAGTCATTAAGGCTATACATAATAATATACAATAAGCTTTTAAGTAGGGCATATATGATATATTTTTATCCAAGTTCATTTTTCCATTTGCGTAATACTGTAAAAACTTCTAATGAAGATTTTAGATTTTTTCCAGAATATAATGATGCAGCTTTAATAATATCAAAATGATTTGTTCTTAAAAAAGGATTAATAGTTAATTCTTTATGTATAGAAGAAGGTAGTGTGGGATAGTCAAGTTCACGTAGCATTATTATTGTTTTGTAGTACTCTTTTAGTTCCAGGTTGTTATTATCTACTGTTATAGCCCACCTTAGGTTTTGTAAAGTATATTCATGGGCACAAAAAACCATTGTATCTATAGGTAAACTTGATATTTTCATTAAAGATAAGAGCATAGTTTTTGCACAACTATCATTATATAATCTGCCACATCCTCCTGAAAATAAAGTATCTCCACAAAATAATATTTTTTTTTGTTTTTCATAATAAGCTATATCATGTAATGTATGACCAGATACATTTAATGCAGTAATATATGATTCTAATTCTGGTATGCATATAATATCATTTTCATTAACCTTTTTATTGCATAAGGATATGGTTTTGTTGTAAGGGCCATAAATTGGAAATTGATAATTTGTACTATTAGATATTTTTTTAATACCAGCAGTGTGGTCTTCATGGTAGTGAGTGATAAATATAGCACATATTCTTAAAGAATATTTATTAACAAAATCTAATATTGGTTCATATTCACCAGGATCAACAATAGCAATTGAATGATTTTTTACTATAGCCCATATATAATTATCTTTAAGGGATTTTATGGGAAATATCCCATTTTTTATTTGTTTTTTCATGTGCTCAATTATTAATATAAGTTAATATATTTTTTGCAAATTAGATTATATTTTGTTGGTTATAATTAAAATTTAATGCGATATATACTATATAGTTTGTTATTAATATTTTTATTGCAATACATGTTAATAATATAATTATTCTTTATATAATTGTAAGTGTATTTTTTTATTTCATTGATAGGTATTTTATTTATTAAATTATGAATAGTTGTGGCAAAATTAAATTATGGACAGATGGCGCTTGTAAAGGAAATCCAGGACCAGGTGGATGGGGTGTTATGATAATCTATCCTGATGGTAATAGAGTTGATTTGTATGGCGGAGAAAATAATACTACTAATAATAGAATGGAGTTATTAGCAGTAATTCAGGGATTAAAAAGATTAAATAAAGAATTTTTGAATATAGATATATATACAGATTCTAAATATGTGTTAAATGGAATGACTAAATGGATTAATAATTGGAAAAGGAATAATTGGCGTACAAGCACAGGCAAAGAAGTAAAAAATATTGATTTGTGGAAAAATTTATGTGATCAAGTTATGTGCTACAACGTTATGTGGTATTGGGTTGAAGGGCACTCCAAAAATGAAGGTAATGATGTTGCTGATAGATTAGCTAATTTTGGAGTATCTAGTTTATTTGTCGACTAATCTAGTCTTAATCAAACATTATTTAAAGTTCTATTATGCGTCAGATTATTTTTGATACTGAAACTACAGGTATTGATCCTGTTAAAGGTCATAGAGTTATAGAAATAGGATGTGTAGAGGTTATTGATCGTACTATAACAGATAATTACTTTCATGTTTATATCAATCCAGATAGAGATATTGATCCTGGTGCATTGTCTGTACACGGGTTAACCGTAGATTTTTTATCAGATAAACCTAGGTTTAAATCTGTAGTTAATGATTTTATAGAATTTATAAAGGATGCTGAGTTAATAGCACATAATGCATCTTTTGACGTAAAATTTATTAATAATGAACTCAGTATGGTTGGTTTTGAATCATTAATATCATATTGCTCTAAAATTATAGATTCATTAGATCATGCCAGAAAACTCCGTCCTGGAAAGCGGAATTCTCTAGATGCATTATGTGATTTCTACAATATTTCAAATAAAGACCGAGTATTGCATGGAGCATTATTAGATGCAAAGCTTTTAGCTAATGTTTGGTTGTCTATGACACGCGGGCAAGATGAGTTAATAATTAATAATAAATCAAACATGTATTTAGGAAATAATAAGCATAACAATGATTTTTATATAAATTTACCTGTTTTGAAAGCTACAATTAAAGAACAGAAGGAACATGATAAATATATAGAAGAGCTGCGAAAAAATAATAAAAATATTATTTGGTAATAATAAATAATTAGAATTATTACCTCAAAGGAAGATTTTCAATTTCATAAAGCAGGGGTTAATGTTGTTTCAATCCCGTTATCCTCCAATACTGGCTTCTTTTGTATAATATTTTTTGGTAATACCGCCCTTGGCAATGCTGTATGTGCTATTTTTCTTAGCGCTTCAGCAGCTCCTTGATGCATGGGTACAGTTAAACATATTTTTGATGTTGTAACTGAAACCTGTGCTCCTTGAGTTGATCCTGCGGCTAGTAAGTATTGCCCTGCATGATAAATTGCTTTTACCATATTATCAGCCTCATCCATTGTCAGCTCTGATGTTGCTAACATAAGAGCTGCTGTTCCAACTGTAGTTATACGTTTTTGCTGGTTTGAATACGTGCCTCCAGCAATACTTAGAGATAAAAGTGCTGGATTGCTTTCAGTTAGTTTTTTAACAACAACAGGATCTAAAGGAATAAGTCTGAGCTTTGATTGAGTCATTTCTGATCGTAATGGACTAGCAGGTATTCCTATTATTTGTGCTGCTGCATCTATTTCGTTATTATTTAGTTGTTGCAATGCAGTAGTGAACTGTGTGTCAATTATCTTATAGTCCTTGTGTGCTCTAAGTCCATGAGCTGCTAATATCTGCTCAAAAGTTGTTCTTCCTCCAGAACCTATTGGCCCAAGTGAAATCTTTTTTCCTTTCAAATCTCTTAAATTTTTTATTAAAGAGTCGTTACGAACAACAATATGAGCTAGCTCAGGGTACAAGCTACCTAGTGTTCTCAATTCTGTAAATGGACCATGTCCTTCGAATGGACCTTTGCCATTGTAAGCCATAAGAGCAATATCAGCTGGAGCTAATGCTATAGTTGCATTGCCACTCCTTAGAAGATCTATATTTTCAGTACTACCACTAGTGATTAATGGTATCATTTTAACATGTTGTTTTTTGGCAATATCAGCTAAAGAGTATGCAAATACTAAATATTCACCTTTTGCAGGCCCTGCAGCAAAAGGATAACCATCTTGCAATCTAGCCAATCTACCGTTTATTCTTGTTACCGATCTTTCTAATTCTTGCTGAACAACCTTCTGCGCTGTTTTTGAAGAGGTATAGGGTATAGATGTTGCTATAGTATTCAGAGTACTCAACAATCTTTCAGTTGCTGGTTTTTGTATACCATTTTCCAAAAACAATCCATCTTCTGCTTTATATCCTGCTGGAGCTACGCATTCCCATAAACCATTATTTTTTCTATATATTGCACTAGCATGCGCAGTTATTCTATCACCAGCATCATTACCATGAGATTTAACACCTACGATGCTTCTTGGTCCTGCTCCTATTAGAGTAACTAGCGCAGCTGCTCCAGGGTGATCCCATGAACCAAGTTCTATGTTTTTAGTTGCCTCTAATAGTACATCATAGTAAACAACTCTTCTTTCTTCGTTAGAAGGAGAAGTGCTATCTATTGCGCTACCAAGTCTTTTTAAACTAATAATGTTAAATGATCCAGTTCCAAAAGTATTATCCAACCTTTTTTCTAAAGATAGACGAAGTTTTTCTGAGTCTGGTTGTCTCTCACATGCAGTTAACATTACACACATAATTACAACTAACATTTTTTTAAAAATATGCGACATATCAGACTCCTCCTATAAAAGGTAAAGAAATCATCATTGTCAAAACAATAACGTTCATAATATCTACAAGGAAAGCACCTGTTAATGGTATAACTATAAATGCCTGTGGAGCGTGACCATGCCTATTAGTAATAGCTTGCATATTAGCAATAGCAGTAGCAGTAGTTCCTAACCCAATACCGCAAAAAGCTCCAGACATTACTGTAGCCTCATAATCTCTTTTAAGAGCTTTGAAGACTACTAAACAACAATATAACGAACATACAATAGATTGTATTAATAATATAAATGCTAAAGGACCTGCAAGTTTTGCAGCACTAGCAAGGTCTAGTGTCATCATTGTAAAACCAAGAAATAAAGATAACATTACTGTGCCTAATATTTCTGTAGCTTTATCATTTAGTTTTAATTTTACAAACGGACCAATATTTCTTATCAAAATTCCAATGCCAAGACACCATAGAAAATTAGGCAAACTAACGGTAGTACTGCCTACTAATCTGGATAAATATGATCCACCTGCTAGTGTTATTAATGCTACACACAGAGAAGTAATAAAATCAGAAGGTTCTGTAGTTGGCTTTGATTCAATCAAATCTTTCTTAATCGAATTATCGTCTTTTCTATGTTCTCCACTTTCTAATGGAGTAATAATTTTATATTTTTTAATTAACCACTCCGAAATAGGACCACCAAGAACTCCGCCAAAAACTAGCCCTATAGTTGCTGATGTCATGGCTAAAGCAGTTATATTCTGTATATTATTTATGTCAGCAAAACGTGCTGCATATGCTGCTCCTGTTCCATGACCGCCTACTAATGTTATAGTTCCGCCTATTAGGCCCATGAGGGGATGCATATCTAGAAGATATGCTAAGCTCAAACCAACTATATTTTGTAGGAATAGAAATGGAACAAGAACCAATAATAGAGCTATTAGCCTCGATCCACCTCTTGCAAGTAATTTTAAGTCTGCGGTTAACCCTATACATCCAAAAAAAAGCAATAAAAAAGTAGGTTTAATTGTTGTCTCAAGGTAGATTTGAATACCACCAAATGCTGCCAAAGCTTGTGTTATTATTGCAAAAATAAGACCGCCAACAATAGAATCAGGAACGCTATAGCGAGCCAGAAAGCTAACTTTTTTTGTTAAAAAACGCCCGCCAAGTAAAACTAAACAGCAGGCAAGTAGTGATTGTGTTAATGAAAGCGAAATCATGCGAGCCTTTATTATCTTATGTCCGAATGGGACTAGAAGCTATATTCAAAATAATCGTACTGTAAGCATAACAATACTTTTTGTAAACAAGTTCAACATTTCGATAAAGACATTTTTCCATTCTAATGATCTTCTCCGATTATTTTGGCCATGTATAAATAGGAAAATTAACTAAATTCGCTGTTATGCAGCATAATCTTTCAGTATTAGAAAATCCTTTGTAAGTGGAGTAATCATCTTAGTTTTGTATTATTCAGATATTGTCTTTTACCTACAATTTACTAATTTTAGAAGCCAAAGCTTATATTAAAACTTGTCATATACGCAATAATAAAATACCAGTATCAATGGCTTCCTGCAAATTCAGTATGATTATATATCATTAGTCATTTTTTCTATAACTAAATAAAATATTGGTGATATTGTCTATTAATATTTAATATTATGGTTGATACTTGTTATAACTTTATAGTTATATGTGTAATTATTGAATGTGAAATATGTTATACAGTTTTTCAAATAATTATTTCTATTTGAATTTACCAAATTTTTTAGAAAAGATTGTATTTAAATTAGTTGTAAATTAGCAAATTGCCAATATTTTTTTTAAAAAATTGTTTTGTATAAATGTTCTAGACATCTATATACAAATAAAATCTGATACAGTTTTATTAAAAAATAGAGGATTACCTAAATTCATTCCATGGGAAGATCCATTGACTATTACTTTTTTGCTTCTTGGTATAAATTTATGTAATAAATCTATGATAATTGGATATGGCTCTGGACTTATCTCTCCACCAATTAATAATGTAGGTACAGTTATGTTTTTGATCTCGTTATTTGTTAATAATAACATCTTTTCCTCAGATTGTCCTATTATGGTGTATGCATTGTCACGTGCCATTTCCTTGAACCAATGAACCATTTTTCTCCAAGTTCCATAACCGCTTACTTTATCGATAAACAGTTCTAAGCCATAATCAATATTATTTTGTCTTATAATATCAGCTGCATGTATCTTAAAATTATTTCTTTGTTCATTCATGCCTGGTATCATTAATCCACCAGGATCAGCTAATATTAGCTTATTTATAAGCTCTGGCATAGCTAATGCTATATTCAAAGATATAGTGGCACCTCTAGAGTGCCCTAATATATTTACAGGTTTTTTTATTACCTCTTTTATAAATCTCACAACATCTGATGTGTGCTGGCTCATAGAGAACTCACTACTAGTGGGATTGAAACTATTTGGCCAATAATGCCTAAGGCACAATGCAAAAATTTCATTTGTCATGCTTAAAGCATCTATTTGTTTTTTCCAATATCTACTATCACATAATGAACCATGAATCAACAATAAAGGTATCCCAGTACCTTTATTTATATAGTGAAAATTATATTGATCTAATACAACATTTTTCATTTTTATTTGCTTCAAAAGTATTTGTTATCTAACCATATTAAATAATTTTTGTGCTGTTCCATATATATCTGAAGTCTTATGGTTTTTCAATATAATTTTCAATGTTTTTGTTGCATCAGTTATATTGTTGAGTGCTATCTGATTCTCAGCAATTAATAGCAAAGCTTCAGGAACATACTCACTATCAGGTTTTTCTTTAATAAAAATAATCAATTGATCTATTGATTCCTTAAATTTACTTAGTTTGTAATTGCATTTACCATAATAAAATCTTGCATATGGTAATAAAACACTGTTGTTATAGATATCAATAAAACTAGATAAATTATTTTTAGCTTCTATGTATTCATGCTTATTAAACATTTTTATGGATTGATCGTAATGTTCTTTTTCTTTTAAACTAAATTCATCTTTTTTTAATTTTTTAGTGTGAAATGACTTATTGTTTAACAAAGGATTATTTGTTATGAGTTCTATTTGATCTCTAATAATATATATTTCATTTTGCAGATTCATAATATAGTTATGTAGTTGCAATTCTGATTTCTTTATATTATCAATCTGTTTTTGTAAATCTAACTCACAGTAACTATGTTCATTTTTAGCATATGTTGTTGAAAGCATACAACTAGATATTACAAGTGCTATGAATATTGCACGGATATATGGAATATAACGTAATGTCATTTATTCAATTTCTAATTAAGGATTAATATGTCAACGCGACGGTTTTTCGCCATATTTTTTTCTAAAGTATCGGTTGATTTATGAAATTTTTCTTTTCCGAAGCTTACGACTTCTAATTGATTATTTGCAACGCCTAATATTCTCATAATTTCGTAAACAGAGTTTGCTCTTCTTTGACCTAAGGCAATATTGTATTCAGAACTACCCATTGTATCAGCATATCCATTCAGAATTACTTTTACATTATGATTTTTTGATAAAAAAATGGCAATGTCTTCAATAAGACTAGAGTAATGATTATTTACATAGTAGCTGTCACGATCAAAAAATATTGATATATTATCAATTTTCTTAACTATCTCCTTTTTGTTTATTTCTAGAATATTATCTGTGATTACGCTACAAGCTGTTAATGTTGAGGCTATAATAAAAAAAAGCAAAATTGTAAATACTTTCTTCATTTTATGTTTCTACTCTATAAATGGTCCCCATGCAATTTCTATGATACTCGAATCTGCATCAATGTATATTTGATTACTAGATCCATCGATCAAATTTACCTTTTCTATTGCTCTATAATTATTTTTATTAGATATATATATAATCTCATTGCCATTCGGGGAAAAACAGGGGGAACAATCATTGTCACCATCAGTGATAACTAATTCTGTATTTAATATCATATTAAGGTAGGCAATATGAAAGGTATCATCTTTATTTTTTACATACAATAATTTTGAAGAGTCTGGTGATATCTTAGGAGATCCATTGTATTCTCCATTAAATGTAATTCTTTTTACTTTTAATCCATTAATATCAGATTTGTAAATTTGATATGTTCCACTTCTATCACTATTAAAAATCATAGATTTACCATCTTTTGTAAATACTGCTTCTGTATCAGAGCTATAAGAACTTATGAATGGATGTATATTTTTACTATTAACATCTATTATGTAAATTTGAGACAACCCATTTTTTGTTAGAGTAGCAGCTATTTTCAATCCGTCAGGAGACCATGTAGGTGAACTGTTAGATCCATTGTAGTCTGCCATGATTTTTCTTTCTCCTGTTGATATATTATGTATATATATGATAGGTCTACCTGATTCAAAGCTAGAATATGCTATTTTCGAGCCATCGGGAGACCAAGCCAAGGAAATTATAGGTTCTTTAGATCTAAGAGCTATTTGTTGATTTTTATAGTTATAATCGGATATTACTAGCTCAAAAATCTCGGTTTCATTTTTATGTAATACAGAGGCTATTTTAGTAGAAAATATTCCTTTTTCTCCGGTTATTTTTCTAAAAATACGGTCAGATATTAAATGTGCAATGTTACTGATTTCTGCTTTAGATCCAGAAAATGAAACATTGTCTATTGTGATTTTATTAATTAAATCAATAAGTTGATAATTTATGTTGTATATATTATCACTTTCTCTATTTATTTCTCCGCTTATAATATAACCGACACTATCAGCACCAATCTTTTTTTTATTTTCTTTGAAAGAACTTACTATTTTGAAATTATCGCTATATATAAGATCTTTACTTATTGTATCTCTTATGAAGAAACCTATTTCTTTTATCCCATAAAAATCACTTATTGCTAATACATGTTTCCTAGTGGATAAGTTGTTTTGTTTTGCATATGCATCGTATGAGCCATAAAATGAGTAAATAATTATAAATAGTAGTAATAAAAATTTATCCGTGTATTTAAGAAATTTGTGGGTTTTATATTCATTTTCAATCATTTTCATCTCTGTCAACTCTAATAATAAACGATGCAGTTTAAAGCAGCTTTATTATTAGAGTTTTTGCCTATTTTTTATAAATACAATTATTATATAGTTTCTATTTATATATATTGATTAATGATCACATTAGAAATGTAATGTTTTATAGATTATTTAAAATGTTTTTTGTTGTCTCAATTAGGTTGGTCATTGATATTTTTATTTTTTGATTTGTTTTTCTGATTTTTATTTCTACCATTTCATTTTTTATATTATCTTCGGTTATTACTATTTGTAGTGGTATACCTATAAGATCCCATTCTGCAAACATTATTCCAGGTCTTTTTTCTCTATCATCTAGAATCACATCGATGTTCGATTTTTTTATTAATTCATACATTTTTATAGCAGTTTCTTGTACTTTATTTTTACTTGTATAACCAATTGGACATATTACTATTTCAAAGGGAGATATCGATCTTGGCCATATTATTCCATTGTCATCATTATTCTGTTCTATAGCAGCGCCCATAATGCGTGTTATACCTATACCATAACAACCCATTTGGGTAATTGTAGATTTTCCTTCTTTATTTAAAAAAGAAACGTTCAATGCAGTTGAATACTTTGTACCTAAAAAGAAAACATGTCCAACCTCAATTCCTTTTTGAAAAGATAGAAGATTTTTTCCGTCAGGACTTTTATCCCCTATTGATACATTTCTAATATCACAAATTATATCTGGCTCTTTTAGATCCCTGTACCAATTAACTCCTATATAATGCATATTTTCTATATTTGCTCCACATATAAAATCACTCATATTTGCAACCGTTTTGTCTGCAATTATAATTATTGATTTGTTTACATTAACAGGCCCTAAGAATCCAGGTTTGCAATTAAATGAGTCTAAAATTTCTTGTTCTGTTGCTAAGCGAAATTTATCAAGACCTTTAATTTTTTTTACTTTTATGTCATTTAATGTGTGATCTCCACGTATTAAAAGCAGATAAATTTGTTTGTTTTCAGAATCTGTTGTGATTATTATTGATTTCACAGTTTTTTGAATTGGTACTTTTAGATGATCAGATAATTTATTGCAAGTGTTGATATCTATTGTTTGAGCAAGCTCCATTTTTTGTCTTGGCAGACCTCTTTCCAATATAAGACATGGAGCCTCTGCTAATTCAGTATTAGCGGCATAAGTAGAATACTTGTCATATACTATAGTGTCTTCACCAGTTTCTGCTATAACATGAAATTCATGACTTCTATTTCCTCCTATAGAACCAGTGTCTGCTGTTACAGCTCGGAATTCTAATCCTATCTTATTGAAAATTCTTGAATAAGTATTAAACATGGTTTCGTAGCTAATTAATGCATTTTCTTCATTAGTATCAAAGGAATAAGCATCCTTCATAATAAATTCTCTACTTCTAATTAGTCCAAAACGAGGTCTGATTTCGTCGCGAAATTTAGTTTGTATATGATAAAAAATTAAAGGCATTTGTTTATAACTATGTATTTCATTTTTTACTATTTCTGAAATTACTTCTTCTGAAGTTGGTTGTATGACAAAATCACGGCCATTTCTATCTTTAAATCTTAGTAATTCTGGTCCATATTCTTTTATTCTTCCGGATTTTTGCCAAAGTTCTGCTGGTTGAACAACTGGCATTAGCAATTCTATTGATCCTGATCTATTCATTTCTTCTCTAACAATAGATTCGATCTTGCGTAATACTCTTAGGCCCAATGGCATATGTGTATATATTCCTCCAGATATCTTTCTTATCATTCCTGATCTTATCATCAGTTTATGGCTTATTATCTCTGCTTCTGAAGGAGCTTCTTTTAGTGTAAAGATGTGGTATTTAGTAGCATGCATATTTATAGGATTTTTAAAATAATATTAAAGTGTTATTCTAATTGTAATAAATTTAATTTGGTAGATTATCATCATGCTTGATAATGAAGGTTATCGTTCTAATGTTGGCATTATTGTTGTTAACTGGCGAAATGAAGTTTTTCTCGGAAAGAGGATAAAAGAGGAAGCTTGGCAGTTCCCACAAGGTGGAATTAAATATGGCGAATGTCTTGAGGAAGCTATGTACCGTGAGCTGCATGAAGAAGTTGGCTTAAAACCAGAACACGTTAAAATAATAGGGAGAACTAAGCAGTGGCTTCATTATAATGTTCCTAGTAATTTCGTTCGAAAGGAAAGTAGGAGTCAATATAGAGGTCAAAAACAAATATGGTTTTTATTAAGATTTATTGGTAAGGATAGTGATGTTTGTTTATATGCAACATCTACTCCTGAGTTCGATGCATGGAGATGGAGTCATTATTGGATTCCTTTAGATAATGTAATAGAGTTCAAGAGAACTGTTTATGAAAAAGCTCTAAAAGAGCTATCTCCAATTTTATTTTAGATTTTTTTAAATGATACACATGATGATAAAAATAACCATTTTTTATAGCAAATAATAAAAAATTGTTCATTATAGAGATATTAGATATGTTGAATGAAATAGATAGCCTTATTTTTCGTATTAATAATTTAATAGATAAGTTTAAAGAGCTTAGATCTGAAAACATTAATCTTTCAGATCAGGTAAAAAAGTACAATTTAGAAATTTCTAACATAAAAGAGATCAATGATAAAAAAGATTTAGATATTAAACATTGGAAAGATAAATCTATTGAGCTAGAAAAGAATGTTATAGAACAAGCTAAAATATATGATTTTGAAATTTCTATTTTTAAAGAAGAATTTGAAAAACATAACTCAGAAATTGCTTATTGGAAAAATAAATCTCATGATTCTGAAGATAAAGCTTTTTCTTTGATTTCTGAGAAAGATTCTATTGAGATTATACTTAATAACAAGCTAATAGCTCAGGAGGAAAATTATAAAGAAAAAGAAAAATTGATGAAAAATTATGAAAATGAATTAAAGGATGTATTGTTATCACAGGAATCAAAGATTTCTCGCATGAGAGATAATATGAAATTGGCAATTAAGCGTCTAAGAGAGTTAGCAAATAAATTGCCTGGTATATTTTCAGTAGAGGATGATATTAATGGAACGTCTTGAAGTTAAAATTATTGGTAGAAAATATTCTCTGGCTTGTTCAAGCGAGGAAAAATCTAGCCTTATTTCCGCTGTTGATTATGTTAATAAATTGGCTAATCGTATACAAGATTCTGGAAAAACATATACAACTGAAATGCTGGCTACAATGGTTTCTCTGCAGTTATCTAGTAATTTATTGTCAATGAAAATTTCAGACAATTCTTGCAAATCAGATGGTATTTCTTTGAAAGAAATTAAAGATAAAATAGATAATATATCTGCCTTGATAGACGAGGTAATTATTTAGTACAAATTTTCAATAGGATAACACCAACAAATATTGTTAGTATTGACAAAATTTGCCCCATGCTAAGGTCTATGAAAATTGTTCCTAAGAAATGATCAGGCTCCCTCCATAATTCTGCTATGTATCTTAATATACCGTATGTGATTAAAAAAATAGAGCTTGTTGTTCCTTTTTTTCTATTTTTTTTAGAAAATATATACATGATCAGAAAGAGTACTGGCCCTTCTAGTATCGATTCATATAGTTGTGATGGATGGCGAGCTAGATCATCGTATGTTTCATCGAATATCACTCCAAAAAATAAATCTGTCGGATAGCCACACAATTCTCCATTTATAAAATTTCCTATTCTTCCCATACCAATAGCTGGAGGAACTATGGTAGATATAAAATCAGTTATATCGAAAAGTGAAGTATTGTTGTGTTTTGCATACAAAAATAAAGAAATTATTGCGCCTATAAGGCCACCATGGAATGACATTCCACCTTCCCATAAACGAAGTATATCTAATGGATGGTAAAAAAAGTAAAATGGCCTGTATATAGTGACGTAACCTATTCTCCCACCTATTATAGCACCCAACATTCCGTACAATAATAGATCCGCTAGATTTTTAATCTTTTTTTTCTTAATTGGATTATTTCTTAATTTTATTTCACCTAAAATATAAACCATTAAGAAACCGATTAAATAAGTAATTCCGTACCAATGTATACTGAGATCTCCTATTTGGACTGCTACTGGATTTATATTTAGTTCTGAATATTTTATAGCCATATTTTCACTATTTATAGTATGAATTTTATAGTGATTTATGTTACTATCATAACTATTGCTGTAGCTATTAATTTATAAATAATTCTTATATTTTTTTAGTTAATTAAAAAATATGTTGACATTTTTCTCGTTAAGAGCGAGAATTCTTCTTCTGCAACTGATGAAGAATCAATTGTCAGAACTAAGCTCTTTAACAATAAACAATCGATAATTGTGGGTACTTGATACTAGTTTTAGTATGTAATATTTTACATTTAGCTAATTAGATAAAAGTATCCAATAATGTACATGGTTTTAGAGGAATACTCTAAGACCCCGTTCATTTTTTGGGTAGCGACGTATTCTAAGTCTAAATCAGACTTAAATTACGTATAAAAAATACAGAGATTAAACTGAAGAGTTTGATCCTGGCTCAGATTGAACGCTAGCGGAATGCTTTACACATGCAAGTCGAACGGCAACACGGACTTCGGTCTGGTGGCGAGTGGCGGACGGGTGAGTAATATATCGGAACGTGCCCAGTAGTGGGGGATAACTACGCGAAAGCGTAGCTAATACCGCATATTCCCTAAGGGGGAAAGTGGGGGATCTTCGGACCTCACGCTATTGGATCGGCCGATATCGGATTAGCTAGTTGGTGAGGTAATGGCTCACCAAGGCAACGATCCGTAGCTGGTCTGAGAGGACGACCAGCCACACTGGGACTGAGACACGGCCCAGACTCCTACGGGAGGCAGCAGTGGGGAATTTTGGACAATGGGGGAAACCCTGATCCAGCCATTCCGCGTGTGCGATGAAGGCCTTAGGGTTGTAAAGCACTTTTGGCAGGGAAGAAACAGTGCTGGATAATACACAGCATGAATGACGGTACCTGCAGAATAAGCACCGGCTAACTACGTGCCAGCAGCCGCGGTAATACGTAGGGTGCGAGCGTTAATCGGAATTACTGGGCGTAAAGAGTGCGCAGGCGGTTCGGAAAGAAGGATGTGAAATCCCAGGGCTTAACCTTGGAACTGCATTTTTAACTACCGAACTAGAGTGTGTCAGAGGGAGGTGGAATTCCGCATGTAGCAGTGAAATGCGTAGATATGCGGAGGAACACCGATGGCGAAGGCAGCCTCCTGGGATAACACTGACGCTCATGCACGAAAGCGTGGGGAGCAAACAGGATTAGATACCCTGGTAGTCCACGCCCTAAACGATGTCAACTAGCTGTTGGGACCTTCGGGTCTTAGTGGCGCAGCTAACGCGTGAAGTTGACCGCCTGGGGAGTACGGTCGCAAGATTAAAACTCAAAGGAATTGACGGGGACCCGCACAAGCGGTGGATGATGTGGATTAATTCGATGCAACGCGAAAAACCTTACCTACCCTTGACATGTCTAGAATCCTGAAGAGATTCAGGAGTGCTTGAAAAAGAACTGGAACACAGGTGCTGCATGGCTGTCGTCAGCTCGTGTCGTGAGATGTTGGGTTAAGTCCCGCAACGAGCGCAACCCTTGTCATTAGTTGCTACGAAAGGGCACTCTAATGAGACTGCCGGTGACAAACCGGAGGAAGGTGGGGATGATGTCAAGTCCTCATGGCCCTTATGGGTAGGGCTTCACACGTCATACAATGGTCGGGACAGAGGGTCGCCAACCCGCGAGGGGGAGCCAATCCCAGAAACCCGATCGTAGTCCGGATCGTAGTCTGCAACTCGACTACGTGAAGTCGGAATCGCTAGTAATCGCGGATCAGAATGCTGCGGTGAATACGTTCTCGGGTCTTGTACACACCGCCCGTCACACCATGGGAGTGGGTTTTACCAGAAGTAGTTAGCCTAACCGAAAGGAGGGCGATTACCACGGTAGGATTCATGACTGGGGTGAAGTCGTAACAAGGTAGCCGTATCGGAAGGTGCGGCTGGATCACCTCCTTTAAGAGCATTAAAACTGCGTATTAAGTATCCACAATTATCGATTGTTAAAATAGCTATAATTGTCAGTAAGCGCTGGTTATGACAGATTCCCTATTAATTGCATTGTATAATGCAATTAATATAAATATGGGTCTGTAGCTCAGCTGGTTAGAGCACCGTCTTGATAAGGCGGGGGTCGTTGGTTCAAGTCCAACTAGACCCACCATAATGTTTGAGTAAAACCTTTCGATATTTTGGGGGTGTAGCTCAGTTGGGAGAGCGCCTGCTTTGCAAGCAGGAGGTCATCGGTTCGATCCCGTTCACCTCCACCATATATAGAGTTTAAATTTTATACATAAAAGCTTATGCATAAAATTTAAGCTTTATCAAATAAGCTATTTGTTCTTTAAAAATCTAGAAGAAGCAACAACGAAAAGATGTCTATTATTAGTAATAGACATAGGGTTGTGATTGCAAAAAAGTTCCAAGTTTAATTGGAATATTCATAAACATTCAAATATAATCAATTTATCTTATATAGCCTTTAGTGTTATAGGATCAAGTTATTAAGTGCATATGGTGGATGCCTTGGCGATCACAGGCGATGAAGGACGTAGTATCTTGCGAAAAGCTGCGGGGAGCTAGAAAACAAGCTGTAATCCGCAGATGTCCGAATGGGGAAACCCACTCTGTAAAAAGAGTATCACTGACTGAATACATAGGTCAGTAGAAGCGAACCGGGTGAACTGAAACATCTCAGTAACTCGAGGAAAAGAAATCAACCGAGATTCCGAAAGTAGTGGCGAGCGAAATCGGATCAGCCTTTACGTTATAGCATTATTGATAGTCAAAAGAGATGGAAATCTCTGCCATAGTAGGTGATAGCCCTGTAGACGAAATCTTTGATGTGGAACTAAGCGTAAGAAAAGTAGGGCGGGACACGTGAAATCCTGTTTGAACATGGGGGGACCATCCTCCAAGGCTAAATACTCGTGATCGACCGATAGTGAACCAGTACCGTGAGGGAAAGGCGAAAAGAACCCCGGAAGGGGAGTGAAATAGATCCTGAAACCGTATGCATACAAACAGTAGGAGCGGACTTGTTCCGTGACTGCGTACCTTTTGTATAATGGGTCAGCGACTTACATTCAGTGGCAAGCTTAACTAAATAAGGGAGGCGTAGCGAAAGCGAGTCCGAATAGGGCGATATAGTCGCTGGGTGTAGACCCGAAACCAGATGATCTATCCATGGCCAGGTTGAAGGCACGGTAACACGTGCTGGAGGACCGAACCCACTAATGTTGAAAAATTAGGGGATGAGCTGTGGATAGGAGTGAAAGGCTAAACAAATCTGGAAATAGCTGGTTCTCTCCGAAAACTATTTAGGTAGTGCCTCACGTATTACTGTATGGGGTAGAGCACTGTTATAGCTAGGGGGTCATGAAGACTTACCAAACTATGGCAAACTCCGAATACGTACAAGTACAGCGTGGGAGACAGAGCACCGGGTGCTAACGTCCGGACTCGAAAGGGAAACAACCCAGACCGCCAGCTAAGGTCCCGAATTATCGCTAAGTGGGAAACGAAGTGGGAAGGCATAGACAGTCAGGAGGTTGGCTTAGAAGCAGCCATCCTTTAAAGAAAGCGTAATAGCTCACTGATCGAGTCGTCCTGCGCGGAAGATGTAACGGGGCTAAGCGATAAACCGAAGCTGCGGGTGTATATTTTAATATACGCGGTAGGAGAGCGTTCTGTAAGCCTGCGAAGGTGTCTTGTAAAGGATGCTGGAGGTATCAGAAGTGCGAATGCTGACATGAGTAGCGATAAAGGAGGTGAAAAGCCTCCTCGCCGTAAGTCCAAGGTTTCCTGCGCAACGTTCATCGGCGCAGGGTGAGTCGGCCCCTAAGGTGAGGCAGAGATGCGTAACTGATGGGAAACTGGTTAATATTCCAGTACCATTGTACAGTGCGATGGGGGGACGGATTGCGAAAAATCATCAGGGTGTTGGATATCCCTGTTGCTACATTGTAGATGGTAATTAGGAAAATCCGGTTACATAATTCAAGGGTGTGGCACGAGCAAACATGTTTTGTGAAGTGATTGGAAGTGGTTCCAAGAAAAGCCTCTAAGCTTCAGCTGTGCAAGACCGTACCGCAAACCGACACAGGTGGACGGGATGAATATTCTTAGGCGCTTGAGAGAACTCAGGAGAAGGAACTCGGCAAATTGATACCGTAACTTCGGGAGAAGGTATGCCTCAGTATTGTGATGAACTTTGCGTTCAAAGCATGAAGAGGTCGCAGATAATCGGTGGCTGCGACTGTTTATTAAAAACATAGCACTCTGCAAAGACGAAAGTCGACGTATAGGGTGTGACGCCTGCCCGGTGCCGGAAGGTTAATTGATGGGGTGCAAGCTCTTGATCGAAGCCCCGGTAAACGGCGGCCGTAACTATAACGGTCCTAAGGTAGCGAAATTCCTTGTCGGGTAAGTTCCGACCTGCACGAATGGCGTAACGATGGCCACACTGTCTCCTCCTGAGACTCAGCGAAGTTGAAATGTTTGTGATGATGCAATCTACCCGCGGCTAGACGGAAAGACCCCATGAACCTTTACTGTAGCTTTGCATTGAATTGTGAATAATCTTGTGTAGGATAGGTGGGAGGCTTTGAAGCATGACCGTTAGGTTATGTGGAGCCATCCTTGAAATACCACCCTGGATTGTTTGCGATTCTAACCTTGATCCGTTATCCGGATTTGGAACAGTGCATGGTGGGCAGTTTGACTGGGGCGGTCTCCTCCTAAAGAGTAACGGAGGAGTTCTAAGGTACGCTAGGCACGGTCGGAAATCGTGCTGTTAGTGCAATGGCATAAGCGTGCTTAACTGTGAGACTGACACGTCGAACAGATGCGAAAGCAGGACATAGTGATCCGGTGGTTCTGAATGGAAGGGCCATCGCTCAACGGATAAAAGGTACTCTGGGGATAACAGGCTGATACCGCCCAAGAGTTCATATCGACGGCGGTGTTTGGCACCTCGATGTCGGCTCATCTCATCCTGGGGCTGTAGTAGGTCCCAAGGGTATGGCTGTTCGCCATTTAAAGAGGTACGTGAGCTGGGTTTAAAACGTCGTGAGACAGTTTGGTCCCTATCTGCCGTGGGCGTTGGATACTTGACGGAACCTGCTCCTAGTACGAGAGGACCGGAGTGGACGTACCTCTGGTGTACCGGTTGTCATGCCAATGGCATTGCCGGGTAGCTAAGTACGGAAGAGATAACCGCTGAAGGCATCTAAGCGGGAAACTCGTCTGAAGATTAGGTATCCCGGGGACTCAGATCCCCCTAAAGGGTCGTTCAAGACCAGGACGTTGATAGGTCGGGTGTGTAAGTACAGTAATGTATTCAGCTAACCGATACTAATTGCCCGTGAGGCTTGATCCTATAACTCTACAGGTTATTAAGTTTGAAATTGAACTTATTTATGGATGATTATGATAAATATTTTGCAAAAAAAGTACAACCATCATCTATTTGTTGGAATAGCTTCTTCTTAGATTATTTTGTGATAACATCACTATGTTAAGGTTTTGCCTGACGACTATAGCAAGGTGGCTCCACTCCTTCCCATCCCGAACAGGATAGTTAAACGCCTTTGCGCCGATGATAGTAGACATCTCGTCTGCGAAAGTAGGTTATTGTCAGGCTTCTAGAAAGTTGAATTCCTCTACATAATACATTATGTAGAGGAGTATCAATGTTCAATATTTCAATTTAGCAAATTCTATTGCTAATCTATGTAGTTCACTCCAAATATCATGAGTTCTTATTAATCTCTATGATAAGGATGATTTTTTAAAATGCTTAACGCTCTATATATTTGCTCTATTAGAATAATACGAACCATATAATATTTAATTATTTTCTTGTAATATATTGATATGAAGTGTATTTTTAGAACTTAAATGATAATTTCATGGGAGCTGTTATTATGAGTGATTCTAATTTTCCTTCACCTAAATTTAATTTTGACGATCTCACTTTAACTTATATTGTCTATATATTATTTTCTATAGGATTTCTATCATCCGGAGTTTTTTGGCCTATGTCTTTAGCTTCAGTAATAATAATATATCAGAAAAAAAATGATCTCGATGGAACTATATATTCAGCTCATTTCGACTGGATATTAAATACTTTTTGGTTTTCTTTGCTACTATTGACAATTAGTATTGTTTTAACTTTTATTTATATTGGTTACATTGGTATATTGCTAACATTCAGTTGGGTTATTTATAGATTAATACGAGGAATGTTATGTCTTAGAGAAAATAAATCTCCATATATTGATATGCATATTTAATTTTTATCCTATTTTAAAAATAAATTAAATAAAATTAATGAATACTTCTTATATTACTATTGTTAAGCCAGACGATATGCATTTGCATTTACGTCATTATGATATGTTGGATTTTGTGCTTGGTGATACTGTTAAACAATTTGCTAGAGCTATTGTTATGCCAAATTTGAATATTCCAATTATTAATACTAAGCTTGCAATAAATTATAGAAATAGCATTCTTAATGCTTTAAAAAATATCAAAGGAGATATAAAATATTTTGAGCCTCTAATGACTTTATATTTAACAGATTTAACAACTGCTGATGAGATTTTACGGGCAAAAGAATCAGGTATAATTTTTGCAGTGAAATTATATCCGCATTCTGCAACAACTAATTCTAGTTCAGGTGTAATTGATTTATTTAAGAACTGTTCTAAAGTTTTAGAAATGCTTCAAGTGATTAAAATGCCATTGTTAATTCATGCTGAGGTATTTGATCATAGGGTAGATATTTTTGATAGAGAATCTGTCTATATAGATAAAATCATAATTCCTTTGCGCAAAAAATTCCCAGAATTAAAAATTGTTATAGAGCATCTTTCGACAAAAGAAGGTGTTGACTATGTATACTCATCTTCGTCATTTACTGCTGCAACTATCACTCCACAGCATATGTTATATAATAGAAATATAATTTTTTCAGGAGGTCTGAGACCACATTACTATTGTTTGCCTATATTGAAAAGTGAGGCACATAGAGAGTATTTAGTCAAAGCAGCTACGAGTGGAGATAAAAGATTTTTCCTTGGAACGGATAGTGCTCCTCATGATATCAAGGCTAAAGAAAACAATTGTTGTTGTGCTGGTTGTTATAGCTCTTATAATGCAATTTCTTTTTATGTTAAAATTTTCGAAGAAGCTGGATGTATATCTAATTTAGAAAAGTTTGCTAGTTTCAACGGAGCTGATTTTTATGACCTTCCTAGAAATAGTCAAACACTAACTATCTATCGTAATGAAAATGTGGTTCCTAGTGAACTACGTTTCAAGGATTTAACTATAGTGCCACTAGCATCAGGAGAGACTTTGCAGTGGCATGTATGAAGATTATTTCTTGAAAATATATCATAAACTATTTTTCATTCTTTGACTCTAATAATTGCCATCGGTCAAAAGCAAATTTTATTTCATCATTTATTTTATTTAGCTTGTTTGTTATTATAGGAACAAGATCCGCTAATTCAGTGTATAGTTCTTTTTGTTCTAATTTTTTTGCCAATTCTGATTGTTCTTCTTCTAGTTTTTGTAAAACAAAAGGCATGTTCCTAAGTTCTTCTAGCTCCCATGGTTGAATCTTTTGTTTATTTATTTTATCTGGTTTTATATTTTTATGCTTTTTTTCTTTTTTATCTAAATTACTGTTTTTTTCATCTTTTATTTTTAAATTTCTTGGTATTTCATATTCAAATTTTCCTACATCATTTATCCATTTACCTTGTCCAGCATAGATTATAGATTTATTTATAGTGTTTTCTATGAATGATCTATCATGACTAGCTAATATTACTGTGCCTGAATAATCATTTATCGCTTTTTCTAATATTTCTATAGTTTCTATATCTAAATCATTTGTTGGTTCATCTAGTACCAAAACATTAGCAGGTTGCAGAAACAATTTTGCTAAAACAACTCTAGATTTTTCTCCTCCTGATAGCATCCTTACAGGTGTTTTCGACATCCCAGCAGAGAATAGAAAATCTTCTAGATAATTATTAATATGTTTTTTGTTTTTTCCTAAAGTAATCCACTCACCAGAATAATTTATATTATCCTCTATTGATTTATTATCATCTAATTGCAATCGCATTTGATCAAAATATGCTACAGAAGCATCTTCACTAACTATAACGCTTCCTGAGTTCACCTCCAATTTACCTAGGATTATTTTTATAAGAGTAGTCTTACCAGATCCATTAGGTCCAATTATTCCAATTCTATCTTTTTTTAATATAAGACCTGAATACATTGATATTATATTAGAATCACCATAGGATTTATTTACTGATTTTAGCTCAGAAATTATTTTCCCTTTATGATTTCGCTCATTTATAAATAAATTAACGCTTGTATTTTTTATTGTTAAACTTGCTTTTTTCTCCCTCAAGTCTTCTAGCCTTCTAAGTCTTCCCTCATTACGAGTTCTTCTTGCTTCCACACCCTTGAGTGCCCATTCTTCTTCATTCAATATGAATTTGTTAAGTTTTTCATATTGATGTTTTTCAGATTCTACAGATTTATTCCTATATTCTATCCATTTTGACCAATTACCAGGGAAACTAATTATCTTACCTCTGTCTAGCTCTATAATTTTATTTGTTACAATATCTAAAAAACGTCTATCATGTGTAACAACAATAAGTGTTTTTTTCCAATTTACTAAAACTTTTTCTAAATATTTGATCGTGTCAATATCAATATGATTTGTTGGTTCGTCTAGTATTAATAGATCTGGTTCCTCTATTATCAATTTAGCTAAAGCTATTTTTTTATAAGAACCACCAGAAAGATGAGATACTATTGAATCCTCAATAAGATCTAAATCTTCTATAATTTTTTTTGCACGAGATATTTTCTCTGTGTCATATTTATTTATATCTAATTCTTGACCATATATAGCTTCTAATACAGTAAGTTTACTGTTTATATTTGGTTCTTGATCTAGCATACTTATGCTTATTTCAGATAATCTGTTAATATTACCTGAGTCTAAAGTTAATTCTCCTTTTAATAGTTTAAGTAAAGATGATTTGCCAGATCCGTTTCTACCAACAAGACCTATGCGATCTTGTTTCCTTATTATTAAGTCAACATTTTTAAGGATAGGATGGCTTCCATATGATAAACAACATTTGGAAAGTATAAGTATAGGGTGATGTGCCATAAAGTCATAAATTAATGAAGATTTTGATTTTTAAATAAAAATATCTTATAAAATATCTTAAATTCTAATACAATAACACATGCAGAGTAAATTGGGCGATCGCGGTAATTTATTACAATTATCGAGGAAGGTCCGGACTCCTCAGGACAGGATAGCGGCTAACGGCCGCCTAGTTATTTTAGACTAATAATCTGATTTTACTAAGAAATAGGGCCACAGAGACGAGTAAGCAAGATGTAAAGTTTTTTATATAAATGTGTTTTTATTGTTTTATGTTTTAAGCTGGATATCTTGTATGGTGAAACGCGGTAACCTTTATCCGGAGCAACATCAAATAGGCATACGATTAGTTTATCTATGTAGAATGGTCCGTTCGAGTATGCGGGTAGATGGCTACAACAAACTTGCAAAAGTTTGTGCAGATGAATGATCGCTAATCACATATGTGATACAGAATCCGGCCTATAGATTTCCTCTGCTACTTTTTAATATTACGAAACTTTTTATCTAATGAGTGAATTTAAACACAAGCCAGTATTGTTGAGAAAAACTATAGATGCACTATTGCATAGAGATTCACGTGCAGAAAAACAATATTTAGATAGTGGTATTTTTGTAGATGGCACATTCGGAAGAGGTGGCCACAGTATGGAGTTGTTAAATAATTTAGATAATAATTCTAAATTATTTGTATTTGATAAGGATCCTGATGCTATTAAAGCAGCTGATCTATTATCATTGAAAGATCATAGAGTCCATGTTATACATAATAGCTTTGTAAAAATGAAAGAAGAACTCTTATCAAGGAATATAGATAAAGTAGATGGAATAATGCTGGATCTTGGTGTTTCTTCTCCTCAATTGGATAACCCATGCAGAGGTTTCTCTTTTTTGAATGAAGGTCCACTTGATATGAGAATGGATACAACAAGAGGAATTGCCTTAGATAAATGGTTGGAAAAAGCTGATATTCATGATATAAGAAAAATAATATTTGATTATGGAGAAGAGCGATTTGCAACAAAAATTGCAAAAGAAATTGTTGCTAGAAGGAAAATAAAACCAATACAAACAACCGCTGAGTTGGCAGACTGTGTTTCTAGTGTAGTATATAAAAGTGAAAAAGGTAAGCACCCAGCTACACGTACGTTTCAAGCTTTGAGAATATATATTAATAATGAATTGGAAGAATTATCTTTAGCCTTCCCATCATTCATAGAATTATTAAAACCATATGGAAGATTAGCAGTAATTAGTTTTCACTCTTTAGAGGATCGCATAGTAAAAAGAATGATAAGGAGTTTTGAGTCTCCATCTGACTTTTATAGTAGATTACCATTAATGGAAAATGAATTACCGAAACCAATCATAAGGTCTTTAGGTAGAATATTTCCTGAAAATAGTGAGATTTTAGAAAACAAAAGGTCCCGTTCTGCTTTATTGCGAATTGCAGAAAGGACTACAATTCCATTTTTCAATTTTTTGAAATTTTGCAAGTTTTAATATTATTAGATAGTTAAATAATGTAATTATAAAAACACCATGACTAAATATTGTTCTTTATAATGTATAGACAAAGTAAAGAAAATATAGGCAATAAGTATTATGAGTGAATTTAATTCTATTTCAGATCATGATTATGATATTAGTTTCTTAGTATCTTGGTTAAAGGAAAGAGCCTGTGAAAATTCAAGAATATGCTCTGATTCGCGATGTATTTCTCATGGAGATATATTTGTAGCTTATGGTGGTTACAACACAAGTGGTTATTTTTATATTGATGAGGCAATATCAAATGGTGCTTCTGCAGTTTTGGCTGATTGCATAATTGATTTAGAATTAATAAAATCAGAAAAGCATAATATTTTGATTGTCTCTAATTTATCAAAAATATTAGGTTCATTAGCCAGCCAGTGGTATAAAAAACCTTCTAGCGAAATTACTTTGATAGCTGTAACAGGAACAAATGGAAAGACAACATGTGTTCAGTGGATAGCACAGGCATTAAATAATTATGGTATTTCTTGTGGCACAATAGGGACGCTTGGTGCTTTTGTTCAAGGTAAGCATTTTCTATACAAAGGTTTAACAACTCCAGATGTTTTGTCTTTACACTGGATTATATTTAGAATGTATAAACTTGGTGTAAAAGTAATAGCTATTGAAGCGTCTTCAATTGGCCTAGAAGAAGGAAGATTGAACGGTTTAAATATAAAGATAGCAGCTTTTACAAACATTACTAGTGATCATCTAGATTACCACAAAGATATTTATAGTTATGAAAGATCAAAATGTCTTTTATTTAGCATATTAGGTATAGAAAAATTTGTGATAAATCTAGATGATAATCTTGGAGAAAGATTATCTAAAAAATTATCTAGGTCAAAAAGTATATTGTTTTCTACAAATTATATTAATCCGTTCGCTGATGTGTATGCAACGGATATAAGATCTAGTGTTAATGGACAGAGTTTTGTACTAAAACACCGTAGTGATTCTTTATATATTAATGTTGATATTATAGGAGACTATAATGTTTCTAATATGTTACTTGTTGCAAGTGTTTTGATTGCTTTAAATGTTCCTTTAAAGGTAATGCAGAAAATAATGGAATCACTTACTGTCATTCCAGGGAGATTACAGAAAGTTAATCCGATAAAAATTGGACAACTTAACTTTCCTACTGTGTTGGTTGATTTTGCACATACAGTAGATGCTCTATATAAAGTATTGAAGTCATTAAATCCTATTGCACAAAATTTAGGTGGAGAGTTAATTAGTTTATTTGGTTGTGGTGGTAATCGAGATATTAGTAAACGATCTGAAATGACAAAAGTTGCTATGAGATATTCTGATATGGTATTTGTTACCAGCGATAATCCTCGTAGTGAAAACCCTTCTAATATCATAAAAGATATGCTTCACGGCATTACTGGCGATACATCATCAATACACATAGAATCTAATAGAGCTTTAGCCGTATTACTTTCAATTTATTCTGCAAAAAATAAAGATATCGTATTGTTAGCTGGCAAAGGACATGAAAGTTACCAAGAATATTCAGATAGAAAGATATTTTTTGATGACTATCAATGGGCTAGACTAGCAATGCTTTTACCTGTTATTGAAGGAATTTCTACAGATACTAGAAGTTTAAAAAATGGTGAATTGTTTATTGCTATAGTAGGAGATAAATTTGATGCACATGATTATCTAGATAAAGCTAAAAATGCCGGTTCATGTGCAGCTGTTGTGTCTAGAAAAGTTGAAGGAGTAGATCTTAATCAGATACTTGTAGATGACACTAGAAATGCCCTAATGCATATAGGAGCCGCTTATAGAAGGAAATATAAATTGCCAGTTTTAGTTGTAGTTGGTAGCAATGGTAAAACAACTACTAAAGAAATGATTGCAAAAATACTAGAAAATGTACATGAGAAAAAAAATTGCCTAATAACCGTTGGGAACTTAAATAATTCAATAGGAGTTCCACTAACATTGTCTAGATTACGTAAACACCATAAAGTTGCAGTGTTAGAATTGGGTATGAATCATCCAGGAGAAATGAGTATCCTATCTAGCATTTCTTCACCGACTATAGTTGTTATAACAAATGCTCAACGTGAACATCAGGAATTTCTAAATAATGTTGATACTGTCGCTTTAGAAAATGGTAGCTCAATAAAGTTCTTGCCTAGTGATGGTGTAGTAGTATATCCAGGGGATGATAAATATTCTGATCTTTGGGCTAGACTTTCAGAAGGCCTAAATAGTATAACTTTTGGTTTTTCTGATAAATGTAATGTTTATGCAAAAGATATTAATTGTGAACGTAATAAGATAAGTTGCAATTTAGTATTCGAAGATAGAGAGTATTATTTCAGTCTTCCTATTCCAGGAAAGCATAATTTACGTAACGCTCTAGCATCTATTTCTGCTTCTATAGCAATGGGTTTAAGAGTAATTGATTCAATAAGATCTTTAGAAGATTTTGAGTCAGTTTGCGGCAGAATGAAATTCTGTCAATTAAATGAAAATATTTTGGTAATAGATGATACATATAACTCAAATCCTGATTCTGCCTTGGCTGCCATAGATATTTTAAGTCTCCAGCAAGGTGTTAGAATTCTAGTATTTGGAGACATGGGTGAAGTTGGATCAAAAGTTGTTGAGTTACATAAAGAAATAGGTTTTTATGCTATTGATCATGGCATTGATAGGTTAATTGCAATTGGATTACATAGTATCCATACTGCAGTTGCTTTTGGAAAAAATGCAGTATTTTGTGAATCTATAGATGATATAGTTTCACTACTAACTAAATATGAATATGAAAAAGCTAGTATTTTAATTAAGGGATCACGTTTTATGGCTATGGAAAATATAGTAAGATCTTTTTCAAAAAAAATACTTAATGAGGATTAGAAATGTTTCTAAAATTTCTATATCTTTTTAATATTCAGTCCTATTTGTTTCATGAAATGATCGTAAGGGTTTTTTTTGCATTCTTAACATCTTTTATTGTATGTTCTCTAATTTTTCCTTTTGCTATAAGATATTTATCTTTAATGAATATTAGCCAATCTATTAGATTATATGGTCCTAAGACCCACTGTGTGAAAAATGGTACTCCTACTATGGGAGGGTTGATTATACTACTCTCTATAGCAATCAGTATTTTTTTATGGGCAGATTTATCGAATATTTTTATATGGATTGTGTGCTTTGTTACATACTCATTTGGAATTGTAGGATTACTGGATGATTATTGTAAAGTTAAGTACAAAAATTCAGAAGGATTGACAGCAATATCCAAATTTCTTTGGCTATTATTTCTTAGTTTAATAGCATCTTTAGTTATCGTAATTGTAAATTTCTATACATGTACAGATATCCTAGTACTTTTAAGACAAATGAAAATTACAGAATTATTTTCTGAATTTCTTTCAATAGATGCAATGTTATTTGTTCCGTTAGTTGGTAATTTTAGTTATATTTTTGGTATATTTGGGTTTGTTTTTTTATCTTGTTTTGTTATAGTTGGAACCAGTAATTCTGTTAACTTAACGGATGGTCTTGATGGACTAGCAATTTTTCCAATTATTATAGTTGCCGCATCACTATCTCTATTTGCTTATGTGGTTGGAGATGTCAATCGTATTAATTATTTATCATTGCCATATATTCCAGGAACAAGTGAGTTATTAATTTTTTGTGCTGCTTTAGTTGGTTCTGGATTATCATTTTTATGGTTTAATATATATCCTGCTAGTATTTTTATGGGAGATGTTGGCTCATTGGCACTAGGCGGAGCATTGGGTTCTATAGCTGTTATTACTAGACAAGAAATTAACTTGATGATAATGGGTGGTGTTTTTGTTGCAGAGACTTTGTCTGTTATTTTGCAAGTTTCTTGGTTTAAATATACAAAGCAAAAACATGGTTTTGGCAGTAGAATATTTCGAATGACTCCTCTGCATCATCATTTTGAAATTGAAGGATGGAGTGAGATTCAAGTAGTTATACGTTTTTGGATTATAAGCATAATATTAGCAGTTATAAGTTTATCAACATTATGTCTAAGTTAGATAATATTAAAAAATCTATAGTATTGATACTAGGATTAGGTGAGTCAGGTTGTTACTCAGCAATATGGTATTACAGGCAAGGGGCAAGATTAAGAATTGCTGACACTAAAACTAATCCTATCGGTCTAGATAATCTTAGGTCATTAGTTAATGATGATTTTGTGGAATATAATTTAGGATGTGGAAATGATTTTAGATCAGAGCTGTTAGATGGAGTTTCTTTAGTAATTTTGAGTCCTGGATTGTCACCAAATAGTTCAGTCGTTAAAAATCTTATAGATAGAGCTGTATCTATTAATGTGGAAGTTATAGGAGAGATAGAAGTATTTGCTAGAGCTTTACAATATTTGAAATATACTAAAAGCTACTCTCCTAATATAATTGCTGTAACAGGTACTAATGGAAAGACTACTGTTACTTCTTTAACATATAAGATATTGAATGATCTAGGTATATCCGTAAAATGTGCAGGTAATATTGGTCCTGCTGCCATTAAAGTCTTAATGGATGTTATTGATGGAGAGTGTCTTCCTAGCATATGGGTGCTTGAATTATCAAGTTTTCAGATTAATTGCATGAGTTCTTTACACCCTAATATTTCTGTTATACTTAATTTAACTCAAGACCATATAGATTGGCACGGTAGCAAGGAAGATTATTGGAAATCTAAAATTAAATTACTAATGTTGTCTAAGATAGCTTTGATAAATCGTAGTGATCCTATAGTATTAAAAATGTCTAATAAATTAAATAATGACATTATAAATAGCTTTGGAGTTGATGAGCCTATTAAGAGTATTGGTGATGTTGGTATCTCATTAAAAAATCAACAAAAATGGTTAGTATGTAATTGTAAAAACAATTTTCTTGTAAACAATTCAGATGGTTCAAATCAAAATAATTTAGAATATTTGCTTCCAGCTAGTTCTTTAAGGATAAAAGGTCTACATAATATTTTAAATGTTTTAGCATCTATACAACTTTGTAAATCTGTAGGATTAAAGATAAATGAAATCTTACCCAGTTTAGTTAATTATACTGGTGAGCCTCATAGAATACAGTGGGTATGTGAAGTAAATCAAGTTAATTATATAGATGATAGCAAGAGTACTAATGTTGCTTCTACAATAGCTGCACTTGAAAGTATAGAGGCTAAATCAGTTTTAATATTAGGTGGTTTAGGCAAGAATCAGAATTTTTTGCCATTAATTCCTACTTTAATTAATCATGCTCGTGCTATTGTGTTAATAGGGACAACATCTTTAGAAATTTCTATTCTTCTAAGTAATACTTCGTTATTTTATAGATTTGCACATAGCATGGAAGAAGCAGTAGAAATTTCCTCTAAGCTAGCTTATCCTGGTGATACAGTTTTGTTATCTCCAGCTTGCTCTAGTTTTGATATGTTTGATGGCTATGTGCAACGTAGTAAAGTTTTTATAGAGTGTGTAAAGTCTCTGCTTTTAAGAAAATAAGCAACCATATATTTAAGTGTTATATACTTTAAAGAGGGTCTTTCCAAGAATGAATTTAGTTATTATTGTAGCTGGAGGAACAGCTGGACATATTATTCCTGGACTTGTATTAGGAGAAATGCTAATCAAAAAAGGTTGGAAAGTGATATGGATTGGTAATCCAAAAAGGATGGAAGGGGTTTTAGTACCTCGTTCTAATATAGAGATGATCCCTTTATATTTTTATGGTTTACCAAAAAATAGCTTTAAATCACTAATTTGTTTTCCATTACAACTTATTAAGTCATTAATTTCCTCTTGGAGCATATTGAAAAATATGAAGCCTAATTTCATATTAGGCATGGGAGGATATATAACAGTGCCATTATGTTTGATTGCAGCTTTAAAAGGTATACCTTTAGTTATACACGAGCAGAATGCTATAGCTGGTAGAGCTAATAAGTTATTAGCTCTATTTGCAAAAATTATATTTAGTGGATACCCGAAAGTTTTACCAAATTCAAAATATGTTGGAAACCCTATACGTTCTTCTATGTATTTATTTGACACTCCAGAAATTAGGTACAATTCTCGTAAAGATAGTAAATTAAAATTACTTGTATTAGGTGGTAGTTTAGGCGCGCAAAGATTAAATTTTTTGATTCCATCTGCCTTATCATTATTACCAGTAGAAGAAAGACCTTGTGTTATACATCAATCTGGAGAAAAACATATAAAACAGCTGTCCCTTAATTATAGTAAGTTAAATATATCAGTAGATTGTGTAAATTATATAGAAGATATTGCAAAAGTGTTATCTGATGTAGACCTTGTCATATGTAGATCGGGTGCAATTACCGTTTCAGAGATAGTTACTATAGGAGTTGCTGCTCTTTTTATTCCTTTTCCTCATGCAGTTGATAATCATCAAATGGAAAATGTAAAATTTCTTATTGATTCTGGTGCAGCTTGGGTGGAGCATCAGGACAATGTCAGCCCAGAATGGTTAGCATTTTGGCTACAACAAAGATCACGTAATGAATTATGCAAAATTGCTATGAAAGCCAATCAGTTTGTTAAACCATATGCACTTGATCAGATAATTAATGCTTGTGAGTATTTTAAAAAAAACATTTATGAAAAATAGAATAAAAAATATTCATTTTATTGGAATAGGTGGCTCTGGAATGAGTGGAATAGCTACCGTTCTTCTTAACTTAGGATATTGTATAAGTGGCTCTGATTTAAAGGAATCTAGAGTGATTGTTCAGCTACGATCAATGGGAGCTATTATTAATATAGGTCATTATGCTTCTAATGTTTCTTTAGCTGAAGTTGTTGTTGTATCTACTGCCATCAGTGATAATAATATTGAGGTTTTGGCTGCTAGAGCTCTTAATATACCTGTAGTATCTAGATCTATAATGTTAACGGAGTTAATGCGCTTAAAAAAAGGTATTGCAGTAGCAGGAACTCATGGAAAAACTACCACTACTAGTTTAATAGCAAGTGTTCTTGGGCTAGGTGGACTTGATCCTACTTTTGTTATAGGAGGAGTTTTAAACTCTATAGGATCTAATGCAGCATTAGGAAAGGGTGATTATATTGTTGTTGAAGCAGATGAATCAGATGGTTCTTTTTTGAATTTATCTCCAATAATATCAGTCATAACTAATATCGATTCGGATCATATGGATACTTATGATCAAGATGTTAGTAAGTTGAGATCTGCATTTTTAGAATTTACTCAGAAATTGCCTTTTTATGGAAGTGCTTTTTTGTGTGCAGATGATGCTAACATCCGTGAAATTATACCTTATATATCAAGACCTATAACAACATATGGTATAAATGAGAATGCTAATGTTAAGGCATATAATGTAAGAGTTAATGGCATGAAAATGTTATTTGATATTAATAGACATTATAAAGATGGTAATATTTTAAAGACGATTAGTGTGGAGCTAAATTTACCTGGAATACATAATGTTAGAAATGCCTTAGCTGCAGTGGGCATTGCTACTGAATTGGGAATTTCTGATGATGATATTTGTAGTTCTCTTGAATCATTTTCTGGAGTTGGTAGAAGATTTTCACATATAGGTGATTTTCACGCTTTAGATAAGAATGGTGGGGGAAAGTTTACATTAGTAGATGATTATGGACACCATCCTGGAGAGATAGGAGTCACAATATCAGCAGCACGAGGTGTATGGCCTAAAAAAAGAATAATATTAGTTTTTCAGCCTCATAGATATACACGTACTAGAGATTGTTTTAAGGATTTCGTAAAGGTTTTAAGTGAGGCTGATGTATTATTGCTTACGGACGTTTATAGTGCAGGTGAGGATCATATAGTATCAGCAGATGGAATAGCATTATCAAGAGCAATTAAGATATTTGGTAAGGTTGATCCTATTTTTATAGATGATGTTTCGGTCTTGCCTGAAACTATTATCAATTTAGCATGTGATGGTGATATAGTAATTTTGATGGGAGCTGGTTCGATAGGAAAAGTAGCATCTCAAATTAGAGATTTAGGATAATAATGGATTTTGGTAAGGTGGGAGTATTATATGGCGGATGTTCTTCAGAAAGAGAAATTTCGTTAATTTCTGGAATGACAATCTACAATGCTCTTTTAAAAGCAGGAATTAATGCTCATTTATTCGATCCAGGGAAAACCAAAATCATGTATCTTTCTGAATTGAATTTTGATAGAGTCTTTATAGCTCTCCATGGTAGGTTTGGTGAGGATGGGGTTATTCAGGGTTTTTTAGAGTTATTAAATATACCATACACTGGTAGTGGTCATTTAGCATCTAGTATTGCAATGAACAAGGTTTTATCTAAGAAAATCTGGATGCAAGAATGTTTGCCTACCTCGGAATTTGAGCATCTTAGTGGTGTTCATAGTTTAACTAAAGCTGCTAATAAGCTTGGATTTCCATTAATTATCAAGCCAGTTTATGGAGGATCTACCGTTGGTATTAGCAAGGTTGATGTTTTTGATAATATAGAAACTGCTTATTATAATGCTTTGAATTATGATGATGAGGTATTTGCAGAAAAATTTATTATTGGCAGAGAACTAACAGTAGCTATCCTAGGATCTGGTAATAGTATGAGAATTTTACCAATTATAGAAATCATTACACCTAATGGAAACTACGATTATGAGCATAAATATTTTTCAAATGAAACTAAATATATATGCCCGGCAATACTTTCTAATAAATTAAAATATCTGATTAGTGATATTTCTATTAAAGCCTATAATTCAATTGGGTGTGATGGTTGGGCTCGTTTAGATTTTATATTAGATAAGTATGATAATCCTTGGTTGTTAGAGATCAATACATCCCCAGGAATGACTGATCATTCACTTATTCCGACAGCGGCAAAAGCAGCTGGAATAAGCTACACTGATCTATGTTTATATCTGTTGTCAGATGCATCCTGTAAGATAAAAAATAGAAAATTTTAGATCTATTAGCTAAATTTTTTATAATTAAAAATAGTCATTTCATAGCAAATTTTCTATTTTACATAATAATTGACTGTTATTATTTATTGTAATAGTTGTTTTCTGGTATTAATAAAAATAGATATAGTTATTTGTTTATAGATCTATCAGTAGTTTATAAGTCAAATTTAAATCAGTCCTGTATTTAAAGTATATAGTAATCTTATTTTAATAGAATTACTCATTAAAGTAGAAAACTAAATAAATATTTATATAATGAACTATTAATACTACATTTTAAAAATTCTTAAGGGACTATATGAAATTTGAAATTTTAGATAGCAATTCTAAAGGTACAATAATAAAAGTAATAGGAGTAGGAGGAGCTGGAGGCAATGCAGTTGCTCATATGATACGTAGTGGTGTCAAAGGAGTTGAATTTATATGTGCTAATACTGATGCACAAGCACTTGCAGCTACAAATTCTCCTGTACAAATTAGTCTTGGCCATACCGGATTAGGAGCAGGTGCAAAACCTGAGCAAGGTAAGTCTTATGCAGAAACAGCCAGAGAAGAAATCCGTTTAGCATTATCAGGAGCCCATATGGTATTTATTACAGCAGGGATGGGCGGAGGAACTGGTACTGGAGCAAGTCCAATAGTAGCAGAAATTGCTAAAGATTTAGGTATTTTAACAGTAGGTGTTGTCACTAAACCTTTTTCTTTTGAAGGTAATAAACGCTTGCGCGTTGCAGAAGAAGGAATAGCTGAACTGGCTAAAAATGTACATTCTTTAATTGTTATATTGAACGAGAATTTATATTCTTTAATGGATGAAGATGCTACGCAAGAAGATTGTTTCAAATCAGCAGATAGTGTCTTGAATAATGCTTGTGCTGGCATAGCAGAGATAATTAATGTTGAAGGCAATGTAAATGTTGATTTTGAAGATGTACGAACAATTATGGGTGAATATGGTCAAGCTATGATGGGCACCTCTGTTGCAGATGGTAAGGATAGGGCCAAATTAGCAGCAGAACAAGCCATTGCTTGTCCTTTGTTAGAAGGAATAGATTTGCATGGAGCTAAAGGACTATTGGTAAATATAACATCCAGTAGATCATTAAAAATGAGGGAGACACGAGAAATTATGGAAACTATTCGAAGCTATGCTTCAGAAGATGCAACTGTCATTTTTGGAAATGCATATGATGATTCTATGGGGGATGAGCTTAGAGTTACTGTAGTTGCAACTGGGTTAGGAAAATCATTGTCTTCTAATATACCTTCTAAGCGCGATATTATTGAACGTAAAGATATTAGCAAGCAATCTAACGTAAACAAAAATGAGCCTAATAAAATAAATTCTCCCTCTGTAATACACAATCCTCGAACAAGGAATATTGGTTTCGAGGAAAATAGAACAGAATCTGATAATTTTGATATACCTTCCTTTTTAAGGAAAAAGGTGGATTAATTTATATTATTAATAATTTTTCTTTTGTTTTACATGTGTTTTTTATAATAAGACTTGCATATTGTTACAATATTAACAAAGAGCACTTTATCTTTTGCACTATTAATAGTGCCAGTAATTGCTATGGTGATATGACATACATTATGGCAAATAGGCTAGAATTTTATTGCACCCAGCAGATGCAAATAATGGATTTTCATAGAATTGATCTTCAGATATACCATTAATAAGCTGAATATGTCCTTACTACAGGAAATGTTTGAATATCAAAAATATAGCATTTAATGTTAACTATATGGATTTAGTATTTATAACATAAACATAGATATAAATTCTGAAGAAATTCCTATTTTCGATAGTGACTAAAATTATTTTGTTAATTTATTGAAGTATTTTAATATCAAGGAGCAAAAATTTTATAAAGCTACTAGAATTAAAAAGTTGTAAAAATATCTTAAGAAAATGTTGAAAATAGTAGATGAGATATGCTAAAAACTTACGATGGGTTTATATTAGCTTTCTCAATTGGATTTAAAAAATCTTGTAATTTCTTCTGCAGTTAGCAATATAGAGATGGTTATTATATCAAAAGACTCTTTCTTAAAAGATATTTTAAAAGTACATAATTTTTTATTACTTGGCTAAATGCATTGAATTCTATTGGTCTCGCTTGTATTGGCAACTTTTATTGTTATTGTGAGGGATGATTTTAATATATTAAATTATGATGGTTTTGCGCTATAAAGATATAAGATTTTAGATAAAATAGGATACTTATATTTATTGAAAAAGATTTCATTACTATGTATTGTTTATCATAAATCTTGTCATTATTTAAATACCATACTTTTTAATTTATTATTAAGAAGAAGTGGCTTTTGTGAAGTTGTTAAAAAAAACATGTAATAGATTTGTGATTATTAATTGACATTATTTGAGCATTATTGTTATTGTATTAACTACTTTTTATAACTTATGATGAGCAATCAATCTTTTAATAGCATCTTTTAATGGACCAGGCTTAGAATTTTCTTGCAATTGCTCGAAAGAGTTTATACCTTTAATAGATATATTGTTTTTTTTCTTAATAATAGTTTTTGTTTTTAATGTCAAATATTCATTAATTATTTTAATTTTTATGTTTTTTATATTTTTGCTATACGTAATTTTCAATTCATTTACTATTGAGTATGATAATTGACGCATTCTAGTAGCGTAAATGGCATTATCTACTGCTATAGTTATGCTATTTTGCTCAGTTTTTATTATATAAAATGATTTTTTTAAATAATCTGGTAATATTTTCGATATTAAATGCTTTATTTTTATATAGGTGTATGCAACATCTAGTGTTTCATTGATTTTATTATTTGATACTAGCCAATCAATTGCCTTGAGATTGTAACTCTTAGTTTGTTTTGAAACGTTCATAATACTATAATTACTATTATATATAGGAATATAATTCCTAATTGAAAGATGATTAAATTGGTGAGAAATAACATTTTTATACAAATTCATTATCTTTACAAATTTATTCTTTATTTAATAAATAAATAATTTCTGTTGTTTTTTTATTAAGCTAATATAAAAAATTTAGTGTTCATTATTTTTTAAAATTTTATAAAAATGGGGTCTTATCATTTTGTTTTCTAATATATCCAATCTATTTAAAAAAATTTTTGGTAGTCGTAATGATAGATTATTAAAGCAATATCAGGTCTTGGTTAATAATATCAATAACATGGAACATATAATATCAGAGCTATCTGATATCGAACTACGTAGTAAAACAGAAAAATTTCGTAATTATCATGCTTCAGGTAATAGTATAGATGATCTATTACCTGAAGCTTTTGCTGTCGTTAGAGAAGCTAGTAAAAGAGTTTACGGAATGCGTCATTTTGATGTTCAACTCCTTGGAGGTATTGCTTTGCATAATGGAAAAATTGCAGAGATGCGTACTGGAGAAGGTAAAACTTTGACAGCAACTTTGCCTGTATATCTTAATGCAATTACTGGTAAAGGAGTGCACGTTGTTACTGTGAATGATTATTTAGCTCGTAGAGACGCTGAATGGATGGGTAAACTATACAATTTTTTAGGATTGTCAGTTGGAGTTATTCTGTCGCAACAGACTTCTGATGAAAAGAAAAAAGCTTATTTAGCAGATATAACATATGGTACGAATAATGAATTCGGATTTGATTATTTGCGTGATAATATGGAATATATTCTGGAAAATAAGCGTCAGCGTTCATTGAATTATGCAATAGTTGACGAAGTTGATTCTATATTAATAGATGAGGCTCGTACTCCATTGATAATATCAGGTTCTTTTGAAGATAGTAGTGATTTATATATTAAAATAAACAAAATTCCTTCTTTGTTGGTACGTATGAAGAATGAGCCCGATCAGTACGGAAATGAAGTTAGTGGAGATTTTTGGATAGATGAGAAAAATCAGCAAGTTTATTTATCTGAGCATGGTCATGAAAAAGTTGAAAATATATTAAAAGAGAAAGGATTATTGAAGAATGGAGTTTCTTTATATGATTATAATAATGTATATCTTATAAACCATGTTCTTTCTGCTTTGAGAGCTTGGAATCTGTTTTTTCGTGATCGCCATTATGTAGTTCAAGAAGATGAGGTCATTATCGTAGATGAATTTACTGGTAGACTCATGACAGGAAGACGTTGGTCTGATGGATTACATCAAGCTATTGAAGCTAAAGAAGGTGTTAATGTCCAGAGTGAAAATCAAACTTTAGCTTCTATCACATTTCAGAATTATTTTAGGATGTATAGTAAATTATCTGGTATGACAGGTACAGCAGATACAGAGGCTTTTGAATTTCAGGAAATATATAATTTAGAGACTATTGTTATTCCAACAAATAAACCAATGATACGTATAGATGAAAATGATCATATATATAGAACTGATGCAGAAAAATACGAAGCTATTATAGTAGATATATCAGAATGTTATAAAAGGAGTCAGCCTGTATTAGTTGGAACTCCGAATATTGAAAGCTCCGAATATTTATCTAAGCTATTGAAAAAACAAGGACTTAAACATAATGTTTTAAATGCTAAAAATCATGATAATGAAGCAATGATTGTAGCTGAAGCTGGTAAACCAGGATCAATCACTATTGCGACAAATATGGCAGGACGAGGTACAGATATTGTGCTTGGTGGAAATATAGATAGATTAATAAGTGATATTTTAAAAAATACTAAATCATCAGATGCTGAAAAAAATAAATATGTATATGAAATCCGTGAAGAATGGAAATCTATAAATGAATTAGTTAAGAAATCTGGTGGTTTGAGAATAATTGGAACAGAAAGACACGAATCCAGGAGAATCGATAATCAATTGAGAGGAAGGTCTGGTAGACAAGGTGATCCAGGGTCGTCTTGTTTTTACCTATCTTTAGATGATCAATTAATGCGTATTTTTGCTGGCGACAAATTACGTTATATAATTGATCATCTAAAGTTACCATACGGTGAGGCTATAAAATCAGGTATGGTAGATCGTGCTATAGAGTCAGCACAACATAAAGTTGAAAGTCGTAATTTCGATATAAGAAAGCAACTATTAGAATATGATAATATCTCTAATGAACAGCGAAATATAATATATAGCCAACGAAACGAAGTACTAGAGAGTGATTCTCTTATAGGTTTTATAGATGAGATGTTCAAGGATGTTATTTGTAATATATTTCGCGAATATGTTCCAATTGACTCAGTACCAGATCAATGGAATATTATTGATTTGCAGAAAAGGATTGAATCAGAATTCCAATCCAATATAAATATATCAAATTTACTAGATAATTCTAGTTCTAATGAATTTGATTTATTAGACTCATTGCATAAAAAATTAATGTTTATTTATAACGAGAAAAGAAGTCTTATAAAAACATCTTATACGAATGTAGAAAGGTTATTTTTATTACAATCTATAGATTATCATTGGAGAGAACATTTATCCAGGTTGGAATATTTGCGACAAGGAATTCATTTGAGAGGTTATGCTCAAAAGAATCCTAAACAAGAGTATAAAAGGGAGGCGTTTGAATATTTCTCAGTTATGTTAGATAAGATTCGCCATGATATAGTACGCAACTTAATGATGATAGATGTAGGATTAAATAATAATTTGGAAAGTGATATTTTTGATAAAAATGACTCAAATAAGAAATTTAATAAAATTAGAAGGAATGAAGCCTGTCCATGTGGTAGCAGTAAAAAATATAAACATTGTCATGGGTCTTTGAGTTAAATATTTTTACAATTGCCATCTTCTATCTTTAACATTTCATTTTTAACCCATTTGTATGATGCTTTATTTAATTCATCTGCAGTTGTATATTTTTTTACTTGTATAATAGGGCCAATAGAAACAATAATATTCCCAGGATATATCAACATGCTGTCAATCCTCCAAAACTTTCCAGAATTATGAGCTACTGGTAGTATGTTGCTTTTTGTTTCTAAGGCAAGAATAGCACTACCTAGTTTAAATTGCCCAATTTTATTACTAAGATTTCTCGAACCTTCTGGAAAAATTATAAGGCAACAACTTTCATTTAATTTATTTTGCCATTTTGTTATCATTTGTTTTATGGCTGTACTCCCCTTAGATCTATTTATAGGTATCATGTCCAACAGGGCTAAACCCCATCCAAAGAAAGGAATCCAATGCAATTCTCTTTTATAGACGTAGCAAACATTTTTGGGTAGTACAGAAATAAAAAACAACGTCTCCCAAGTAGATTGATGATTTGATAATATTATAAAACTCTCATCAGATGGTATATTTTCAATTCCTTTAGTAGTCCAGCTAAGACCACATATAAATTTTGCACCATATAATGCTATTTTTGGCCACAATGATAGAATCTTATATTTGTATTTGGCTGAAACAAAAATAATTAATATGTACATAAATGAGCAAAGAATCATACTAATTGATATAAATAGCCGATAAATTATAGAACGAATATATATAGTGCCTATCTTAATCATTTATTAGTATATCCAGTGTTTATATTAACTAAAAAGAATATGTCTTATTATACAATCCAAGTGTAAGACATTAATAAGAATTACTTTTAATAATTAGTAAAAGTATTTTTTAAAATATCAAATAGTTAAGAGACATTTTTTATTTTTATTAGTATAGTAATGCTTTGTGAATCGATAATTGATAATTACATGTTTTATTTTCATGTGCTTATAATTGATATGTCTCCAACAGTATTTATAATGTTTTTCAATCGATTTAATAATGATATTCTATTGTCTCTAATTTCTAGGTCTTCAGTCATTATCATTACATCTTTAAAGAAAATTTCTATAAAGTTTTCAATATGGGCTAAATTGTTTAAGCATTCTACAAAATTTTCGCATTTTATTAATTCGTTATTTTTCTTTTCAATATCTTTTATACATAAAAAAAGCAATTTTTCACTTGTTTCGATCAATAGATTTTCATTAATTATTTTTGATTCAATAACATTCTTTTTAAGAATATTAACTATTCTTTTATTCATCGCAAATATTTTTGAATATAATTCTGATTTAGATTTAAATAATGAAAGAGATTCTATTCTAGATAAAATTTGATGTAATGGTGGTTGTATGTAAATAACTGATTCCACAATATCTTTTTCAAACTTATTAAAAAGTTGATAGCGATATCTTTCATAAATGAAATCTATGGATTTTTGAACAGTATCTTTTTTCATAGTATTACTAAAACTAGATAATGTAATTTCCATTAATTTATGCAAATCCAATCCATTAAATAATTTATTAGATTGTTTTATTTTTTCGAAAACACTAATTATGCCGATAGCCGCTCTACGCAAACCAAAAGGATCGCTTTCTCCAGTTGGGTATAGTCCAATACCAAAAAAACCAATTATCATTTCTACTCTTTCAGCTAAAAATAATATAGCAGATATTACATTTCTAACGTCTAATGGTATATTGAATCTATTTAAATATTGGTTTTTTATGGCTAATATAACTTCTTCAGGTTCCTCAAAATTTTTTGCATAATATGAACCCATAATTCCTTGTAATTCTGGAAATTCTCCAACCATCAATGAATCTAGATCTGTTTTTGATAATAAAGCGGCTCTATCAGCTAAATATTCGTTTGCACCTATAACATTTGCTAAGTATTTTGATATAAATCTTAACCTTTCAACCCTATCAAACTGAGTTCCTAGTTTATTGTAATAAATTATAGTTTTTAACTTATTGATATTTTCTGTAGGTAATCTTTTTCTGTCAATATTGTAAAAAAATTGAGCATCTTCTAGCCTTGGTTGTATAACTTTTTGATTACCATTTATTATATTAATAGGATTTGAGGTTTTTATATTGCTAACAATTAGAAATTTGTTTGTTATAAGACCAGATGTTGTATTAAATAGAGGAAAATATTTTTGATGTATACGCATTGTCAAGACAAGACATTCTTTTGGTAATTCTAGGAATTTTTTATCAAAATATCCAATATAAACTGCTGGATACTCAACCAGTGCTGTTACTTCTTCTAACAAAACATTGAAGCTATCATCATCTCCTAAATGAGATTTTAGATTACTTGCACACTGCATTAGTTGCTGTTTAATAAATTCTTTACGCTTATAAAATGATGGTATCACTTTACCAATATTCTCCAGTGTAGATTCATATTCTCCTGCATATTCTATATTAATTAAATTATTTGCTAAAAATCTATGTCCAGATGTTTCGGATGTTGATTTCATTCCCAATAAATTTATTTTTAATCTATTGAATCCCCAAATCACTAATAAGTTATGCGCCGGTCTAATAAATTTGACAGTGGTATTTGAATCTGTTTGATACCTCATTGTTACATTGCTATTTGATATTTTAACAATTGTTTCTTGTAAAGATTGTTGTAATATTTCATACAAATATTTACCAGGTTTTATATAGTTAATTATTAGATATTCTTGCTGCCCATCATTTTCTATTTTGATTTTTTCATGATATTTATGAAAATCTATCTCTTTCAACGATAGTTTCTTAATTAAAGCTGGAGTAGGTACTCCATCTTCTGATAAACCTATTCTTTTAGGCATTAGCTTTTCTCTGAATATTTCTTCAGGAGATCTACCGGATACTTCTGAAAAATAAACAGCTAATCTCCTCGGTGTAGAAAAGCTTTTTATCAGGCATGTTTGTTTAATTAATTTATATTTTTCTAGAAAGAATTTTATAGTATCTGCAAAAGTTTTTTCCAACTCTTGTAATTTTTTTGGTGGCAACTCTTCAGTAAGTAGTTCTATAATTAATGGAAGCATTGTATTCATTTGTTGATATCTATAATATTATTTTATTAGCATAGGAAACCCTAGTTTTTCTCTAGAATTATAATATATATTGGCAATAGATTTTGATAGGTTGCGAATTCTGCTTATATAGGAAGATCTTTCAGTAACACTTATTGCCCCGCGAGCATCTAATATATTAAATATATGAGCTGCTTTCAAAAGTTTTTCGTATGCTGGTAAAGCTAGAGGTATAGATATGAGTTTCTTAGCTTCTAGCTCATGATCATTGAAATGTTTAGTAAGTATGTTAATATCAGCATATTCAAAATTAAAAGTAGATTGTTCAATTTCATTTTGATGATAGATATCCCTATAAAGTACATCTCTACCATTTCTGTCTTTTGTCCATATAAGGTCGTAAACAATATCAACATTCTGAAGATACATTGCTAGCCTTTCAAGGCCATATGTAATCTCTCCAGTAGTAGGATTACAGTCTAATCCTCCTATTTGTTGAAAATATGTAAACTGAGTTATTTCCATACCATTTAACCAGATTTCCCATCCTAATCCCCATGCTCCGAGAGTTGGATTTTCCCAGTTATCTTCTATTAATCTTATGTCATGCTCAACTGGATTTACGCCTAGTTCACGTAGCGACTCGATATAAAGATCTATTATATTAATTGGAGCTGGTTTCAAAACTACTTGAAACTGATAATAATGCTGTAAACGATTGGGGTTTTCTCCATAACGACCATCTTTTGGCCTTCTAGATGGCTGTACATATGCAGCGCTCCATGGTTCAGGTCCTATCGATCTTAGAAATGTTGCGGTATGAGAAGTTCCAGCTCCGATTTCCATATCATAAGGTTGCAAGATTGCACAACCTTGCCTGTCCCAATAGTTCTGTAATTTAATAATAATTTGTTGGAATGTTAACATTTTAAAAAATATCACTCATCAATTTCTTTGATATATTGATCTTTTATGTTACTCAATAAATTTTGAGCCTTACCATAATAAGGTATTTCTATATATGGATCTATATCGATTATTGGTTTTAACACAAATGCACGTTCTTGCATTCTAGGATGTGGTATTGTAAGTTCTTTAGAACGTATTGATTTTTGACTATATAGCAAAATATCTAGATCCAATGTTCTGGGAGAATTTTTATACATTCTTTGTCTGCCATATTTCTTTTCTAGAATTTGTAATGTCTCTAGTAAGTCTAAAGGAACTTTGTTAGTAAATATCTTCACAACAGCATTGATGAAATCTGGTCCTTCTGCTTTTATTGGTGAACTAATGTACATTTTGGATTTTATGCTATGGCTTCCAAAAATACAAAATAAATCAGATATTGCATTATTTATTATCGATATGCTATCACCTTGATTTGAACCAAGACCTATATAAGATTCTACAGTTTTATCAATCACATTTATGTTCCTGTTTTTTATTTTTTGTTTTATTGATTGTTTTTAACATATTTTCTTTTTCTTTATCGTCAGATTCTAGCCAGTTTGTCCACCATTGCGCAACAACTTTGTCAAAATCATTTGACTTTGCCCTAAGCAAAACAAAATCATAAGCTGCTTTAAATTTTGGATTTTGTAGTAAGCGGAAAGAAGTTTTGTTTTTTCTAGTTTCAAATTTTGTTTGCATGAGCCAAATTGTTTTCATATCTGATATTATTTTCTTATGTATAGATAATACTTTCAGCTGATCTTCTATTACAGTGTCAGATGCAGATGTCATTGAAATATATATATTTTTGTTTTTTTTATAATTTTTCTGATACTCTATTTGTACTTGAGGCCATAAAATAGCAGCTAATAAGAAACTTGAACTAACAGATTTGCTATTCAAAATTCTTTGATCTGTTTCATCAAGAGATATTTTTAGGAAATTCATCGAGTCTGTTTTTTTAAGTGTTTCTTCTAGTGTTGGAATCAGAAAAGTATGTAAGTTGTTTGATTTTATTTCTAATAAACATTTTAATGCATTGCCGCATGTTAATATTTTAATTAACTCATCAAATAGTCTTGCTTGTGGTATGTTAGCTATTAATTCTTTCTGTTTTTCTATATATTTGAGCGTATCAGGACTAATAGACCCATTAATTTTAGAAGCAAATCTTATTGCTCTTAGAATTCTAACAGGATCTTCTCTGTATCTAATACTAGCTTCTCCTATTAGATTTACTTGTTTTTTCTTTAAGTCATATACTCCATCATGATAATCTATTATTATTTCTGAATTTGCATCATAATATAAAGAATTTATCGTAAAATCTCTTCTATTTGAATCTTCTGACTGTGAGCCAAAATAATTATCAGTTAGTATTCTGCCAAACTCATCTTGTTTTATATCTATTGGAGATGACCTAAAAGTGGATATTTCAATTATCTCTTTGTAAAAAATAACATGTACTAATCTAAATCTCTTTCCTATAATCCTAGCTCTTTTAAAAATATGTTTGATTTGCTCTGGTGTAGCGTTAGTTGCAATATCAAAATCTTTTGGTTTTAATCCTAATATAAGATCTCTGATAGCTCCACCTACTATATATGCCTCGAAGCCATTTTTATTCAAAGTTTCGCATACTCTTATAGCATTTTCAGAAATATTAAGTTTGTTAATGCCATGTTTATTCTTATAGATATAAGATGGTTTACCCTTCATAAATAAGATGCGTAATTTTTTAATTATTTGATTAAACATTAAGACTTAAAATCTTCAAAATTATTAAAAATATCTAATATTTCCCATTTTCTCTCTATTGCTATAGAACGTAATTTATTGCTCGGATTTGTAGCTATTGGATTGTTAACTAATTCCATTAAAGGTAAATCATTTATGGAATCACTGTAGAAGAACGAATTATGGAAATCTTCAATTTTATATCCGATGTCGGATAGCCATTTATTTACTCTAATAACTTTTCCTTCTTTAAAACTAGGTATTCCTATAATTTTTCCCGTGAAATGTCCCATAACATATTCTGCTTCTGTAGCAATTAAATTTTTTATGCCAAAAGCTCTTGCTATAGGCTCAGTAACAAAATTATTAGTAGCTGTAACTATCGCACATATGGCGCCTGATTCTAAATGATCTTGTACTAATTTTACCGCCATATCTGTTATATTAGGTCTTACTATACTTCTCATAAACTCTTCATGCCATAAAGCTAGGTTATATGTTGAGTTGATAGATAAAAGCCTAAGCATAAATGCTGCAGATTGATCTGCCGTAAGTGTTCCTTTATTATACTGTTCCATTAGATCATCATTTATTTTTATAGCTTCATCCGGATTAGTTCCAGCACGACCAGTTTTGGCTAAAAATCTTGCCCACTGATAATCACTGTCTATAGGTAGCAAAGTATGATCTAAATCAAAAAGCACTAAGTTTTTATAATTCATAAAATATTATGACTCCAAGTTTCCTATCATTTCTTTTAATAATGGTATTGTAATAGGTCTTTTAGTAGAGAGTGAGTAACGATCTAAGGCTATTAATGTTGCTGTTAATTTACGCATGTCACGTTCGTGGTGATTAATCATCCATGTAATTACGTTATCTACACCAAATACTCCAAGTTTCCCAGATAGTTTTTTTAATGCATTAGCTTTTTCTTGATCAGACAGTGGTTCCAGTTTAAAAACCAGATCCCATCCTAATCTAGTTCTTAAATCTTCTCTAATTTTTAATGATATTGGAGATTGATTTCCAGATAACATCATAGAAAATGATTTTTTTGTTAATGATAATTCCCGCCAGGTATTATACAGCTTAAATACCTTTAATTGTTGTGATGAATTGAGTAGATGTACATCATCTATTGTTATTAGATCAGGAAAATCGTTAGCATCATCCTTATATAGCAGATTTATGACATCATCGAATTTATTGTTATCTATATAAATAGCTTTATTTTTATGAGACAAAGCTCGTAATAAATGAGTACGTCCACAGCCATCTGGACCCCAGAAATATATAGCTCTTCCAGTAGGCAAATACATTGCTGAATACAAAGCCTCATCATTCAGTCCTACTACATAATTTTCAATTGTTGGCTCCAATATTGGTGACATATTAAGGAGAAGTTGATGACGTCTCATGAAGGTTTTTTTTATCTATTAAATGGGATAGCTCTGTTACTAATTATAATGAAAAACTTAAATTTTGTTTGTGTTTATTAATTAATAAATTAATATGATTGAAAAATTTGTAGTTTTAATGGATTCAACGTAGAATCTAAGAGAAGGAACTTTACCTTTACATAACTTAACCTAAATTATATATGATTACTTCAAACATTAAATCTCTTAATTATTTGGATTCTGGTGTAGATATCGATGCAGGTGAAAGCTTAGTCAACATAATAAAACCTTTAGCTGCACGTACAAAGCGCAAGGAAGTGCTTAAAGGCATTGGTGGATTCGGAGCTTTATTTGAGATTTCGAAAAACTTTAAAGAGCCCGTATTAGTTTCGGGCACAGACGGAGTTGGAACAAAATTACGGTTAGCATTTGAATGGAATCGTCATGATACTGTTGGTATAGATTTAGTAGCAATGAGCGTTAATGACATATTAGTACAAGGAGCTGAGCCATTATTTTTCTTGGACTATTTTGCTTGTGGTAAACTGTCAGTTGATATAGCAGCTTCAGTAATAAAAGGTATCGCTAAAGGATGTGAGCTAGCAGGATGTACTCTCATAGGAGGAGAAACAGCAGAGATGCCTGGAATGTATCCTATTGGTGAATATGACTTAGCTGGTTTTGCTGTTGGTGCTGTTGAAAAAGCAAAAATAATAAATGGTGAGACAATAAGGGAAGGGGATACTATTCTCGGTTTAGCATCAAGCGGAGCTCATTCTAATGGATATTCTCTGATTAGAAAAGTATTAGAGCATACTAAAGCTAATCCTGATCAAGATTTTTATGGTCAACCATTATCTGATGCTATAATGGCTCCCACACGTATTTATGTTAAACAAATTTTGTCTTTAATAGCAGAATATGGTGATTCTATAAAAGGGTTGGCACATATTACTGGAGGTGGTTTATTAGATAATATTCCACGAATATTGAACCCAGGGTTATCTGCAAAATTATTTCGAGATTCTTGGAATCTACCTAATTTATTTAATTGGTTGCAAAAAAATGGCAATATATTGGATGAAGAGATGTATAGAGTATTCAATTGTGGTATAGGAATGGTTATTATAGTTCCAGATATTGATGCTGATGCTATTATGAAAACCTTGATTTCTTATGGCGAGAAAGTTACTAGAATTGGCGAGGTCGTTAGAACTCAAAAGAATATGCCTCAAACTTATGTATTGTAAAAGCACTGAATTAAGATTTATATAGTGTAGTGTTTATGAAATCTATTACATTTTTAAGTAATTCTTTAGAAGAACAGTCTACGATTGTTCTTTCTTTTTGTGATCTAAGCCAAGTCATTTGCCTCTTAGCAAGTTTTTTTGTAGCTATTATGCTTTTTTCTATTGCAGTTTTTAAAGATATTTTATTTTCAAAAAAATCCCATAATTGCTTATAACCAACACATTTTATTGAAGGCAGATCTTGGTTTAGATCATTGCGTGAGTAAAGCGAATAAACCTCATCAACCAGTCCATTTTCAATCATTAAATTGAATCTGTCTATTATTTTTTCATGTAAATATTGTCGTTCTGGTGGTTCAAGACTCAATGTAATATATATATTTGTTTGTTCTTGTTTTTTATCTCTTATATTTAATAAGCTAGACATTGGCTTGCCGGTTATTGCGTATATTTCTATTGCCCTTTGTATCCTTTGCCTATCATGAGGTGAAATTTTCAATGCTGTTTTTGGATCTATTTGTGACAAATACTTATGAAGCTCTGTCCATCCAATTATATTAGCTTTTGCTTCTATATCCTGTCTTATTTCTTTATTGGCTGTTGGCAAATCATCCAAATTAAATCTTAATGAATTATAATACATCATTGTACCGCCAACTATCATTGGTATGTTCCCTCTTTCTATAATTTCTTTTATAAGTAAGTTTGTATCATGACAGAAATCAGCAGCAGAATATGTTTCATAAGGTTCTCTTATGTCAATTAAATGTTGACTTATAATTGATCTGCTATACAAAGAGGGTTTTGCTGTACCTATATCCATACCACGGTATATTGTAGCAGAATCCATATTAATAATCTCTATAGGCCAATTCTTTGCCAACTCTATCGCTATTGTACTTTTACCTGTAGCTGTAGGTCCCGTTATGCAAATAATTTTTTTTAGCATATTTTATTATTGTCCTCGCAAAAACATTTTATCAATATGTTTTAAAGACCAATATACCCATGTTGGCCTACCATGATTGCATTGATTAGATCTTTTAGTTAATTCCATTTTTCTGAGCAAGGCATTCATCTCATTTATATGTAATTTTCTATTGGCTCTTACAGAACAATGACAAGCTATCGTTGATAGTATTTTATTACTATATACTTCAGCAAGTATAGAGTGCCCCATAGAATTTAATTCCTCTAACACATTAATTAATAAAAGTTCAACATTATGCCCAGTTAATAAAGATGGTATACAGTATATTGCAACCGAATTAGGGGTATATGATTTTAGTTCAAATCCGAGCATATTAAACCATTCTTCATGCTCTTCTACTAATTGCACAAATTTTTCTTTCATTCTATAAATTATTGGAGCCAAGAGTCTTTGAGTTTGAATCTTTTTCGATTTGAATGAATCTTTTAATTCTTCATATAGTATACGTTCATGAGCAGCATGTGTGTCGACAATTATTAAACCGTTATCATTTTGAGCTAATATATAAGTTCCATGTAATTGTGCTATAGCTTCTCCGAGATGGTGTTCTTTATTATTAATGTCAGTAGCAGTTAATATCTCTATAGGTTCTTTATTATTATAGTTGTATTCTATACTAACTTGTTTTGGTATATTTGTACTTAATTCTTCTTGTTTTGCAGATTTATCTTGATGTATTAAAATATCTTTAATACTAAAATCAGAAATTGCTTTATTTACAGCTCTTGAAACAAATTGGTATATTACATTACCTGTCAGAAAACGAACTTCTTTTTTAGTAGGATGGACATTAATATCGATATCATCTGAATCTATATTTAGAAAGATGATAAAAGAAGGAGATTGTCGGCCATAGCTTATGTCAGAGTAGGCAGCTTTTATTGCATGAGTTAGCATACGATCATGAATATATCTTTTGTTTACATATAAATATCTATAATCATGCTTGTTATTAATGTCTGCATTATTAGATAATATGCCTTTTATTTCCATATTTTTATTTGACATGTAAACTTGTATTGAGTCTTTTTGAATTCTATTACCTAAAATGTCATATATGCGTTGCTTATAATCTGTTTTTATAAATTGTTTTATAATTTTATTTTTATTGAAAATTTTAAATGATATTTTAGGATAAGCTAAAGCAATATTTTCTACTGTAGTGATACAGTGCTCTAGTTCTGTATGTTCAGAACGTAGGAATTTACGACGTGCTGGTGTATTATCAAATATCTGACTAGCACTAACAAGTGTTCCTACTTTTCCTTGCCAAGGTTTTAATAAAAAATCTGTATTACTAACTTGCCAAGCGTGATTATCTTCTTTGGTGCGTGATACTATTTCTAATTTAGTTATAGATGAAATTGATGCTAAAGCCTCTCCTCTAAAACCCATAGATGTTATCTTTCTAAGATCAGATAAGTTATATATTTTGTTTGTTGTGTGTCTTTTTAAGGATATTATAAGGTCATTATAAGGTATACCTATACCATCATCTATTACAGTTATATTTTTAATACCACCACCATATATATAGATATCTATATTTAAAGCATCTGCATCTATAGAATTTTCTAATAATTCTTTAATTATTGATGAAGGACGTTCAATAATTTCTCCTGCTGATATTTGATTTATTAAATAATCAGGAAGTTGTATGATCGGACGATTATTGCACATAGTTATATAAACTCATTCATTAGTTACTATTTCATTTTTTTAATATCTAAATACTATCATTTATCTTAAAGTATAAATTTATACTTTTCATGATAGCTTTCGCAAATTTCTGCTGGTATTCCTCTGATTTTGATAATATTTCCTCTTCTGGATTGCTTATGAATGCAATTTCTATAATAACAGAAGGTATATCAGGAGCTCTAAGTCTTGCAAAATCAGCTTGCTCAACATTCTCTTTGTATAAAAGATTGATTTTTTTATTTCATTTAATAGTAACTCACCTATTTTCATAGAGCTTTTTATTTGAGCTGATGTAGATAAATCTAATATTATCTTTACTAAATTTTTGTCATATGAGTGTAGATTTATCCCTCCAATCAGATCTGACTCATTTTCTTTGTCTACGATCCATTTTGCTAATGCACTGGATGCTCTATAAGATGATAATGTAAATACAGAAGATCCTTGAGCACTTCTGTTAACCCATGAGTCAGCGTGAATAGATATTAGTAGATCTGCTTTTACATCTCTTGCTTTTTGGACCCTTGCCAATAATGGCATAAAATATTCTTGCTCTCTTGTTAAATATGCATCAATGTTATTTTGTGTATCTATTAAATCTTTTATTTTTTTAGCAATACTCAAGACAATATTTTTTTCTAAAAGACCGTTTTCTCCTATTGCTCCAGGATCCTCGCTACAGTGAGGATCTATTACTATGACTAGCCTCTTTTCTTTCTTAAGCAGATTGTTATCATATGATAATAATCTATTCTCATTGCATTCTACTTTGTTGATAATATTCATGTTCTAGCTATTTCTTGGATATTTTTATTAAAAAAATCCATTATTTGATCTTTTGTGAACATGTATATTACTGTCCTATATCTTTAAGAATGTATTGGTTCTAATGAAAATATTTTATGATCAATTGATTGTTTTAAGTCGAACACTATTCTTATGGTATTAGAAGATTTTTTTGCTAAACGAATATTTTTTATATAAAAGTCATTATATTCATAAAATTTTAATAAATTATTAAAATTTAACAGATTAGTAATGTTTTTTACGTCTAGGACTAAACGTTTTGGATTATATAGAAAGAAGCTATCGAAATTAAGTACTTCATTAGATTCTAATATTATCTTGGTATGCTCATTTGAATGCCGAATACTAACATCTAAAATTTCAGAAGCAATAGAAAAATTAGATATGTGAAATATAAGTATTATTATTAATAAATTTTTATTTAAAAGGGTTTTTATATATGATTTAACATTTTTTTGTAAGTGTTGATTATATTTGTTAACCATTTCCTTTCTTTATTCTTTTGTGTAGACAAAGTAGCACAACGTTCCACGTCAGTCTCTATATTTGAGAATGATATCAATATTTCTAAATCAGGCTTAGGTAAAAAGTCTATTGCTTTTTCTGGCCATTCGATCAACATAATATTATTTTTATTTTCTAATTCTTCGAATCCTATGCTTAGCAATTCTGATTGATGATTAAATCTATAAAAATCAAAGTGATAAAACTTAATTTCATTGTTATTATATTGTTCCATTATAGAAAAACTGGGGCTTTTAATATTTTCAATCACACCAAAATTTTTCAAAAAATATCTTACAAAAGTAGTTTTCCCAACCCCAAGATCGCCATATAAATAAATAACTTTGCCATCTGACATTTTTTCTTCATGTATCGATTCTTCTATAGATTTAGCTAAAATTACAGTGTTATTTAAATTTTTAAGTTTTATTGTGTACATTTTAAAAATTTTTTGAATATCTAAATATGTGAAAGTTTTTCATAAAAGTCACCGTTATAAAATACCAAAGGTTCTGCATTAGAATAGTTGTAATATTGGATTTTTCCTATCATTATTAAATGATCTCCTTCTATATATTGTCTGTAATTTTTACAATCTATCCAGGCTTTATATTCTATATCTAACATTGTAGTACCGCTTGGAGAAAATTTTGTCCTTATATTATCAAATCTACATTGTGAATTTTTCTTGGCAAAAGAATTTGCTATTTCTATTTGTTCACTAGAAAGAATATGTATTACATAGTTGCTACAATTTAGAAAAATATTTTTACTTGTGGACTTAAGAGACAAACTCCAAAGAATTAAAGGTGGATCTAATGATAGAGAATTAAAAGAATTAACAGTTAATCCACATGGTTTATTCATAAAACCATGTGTAGTTATAATTGTTACTCCAGTAACAAAGTTACCTAATAGTTTTCTAAATTCTTTTTGTTGAATTTGCATTTCTGGTTCCATACATTCACACTTTTGTTGAATGTGCATGTTGCTTTTATGGATATAATCTTTGTATTTTCCATTTGTTCTCGCAATCTTTATTATAAATAATTCTATCATGTAAACGCGATGATCTGCCTTGCCAAAATTCTAGTGATTTAGGTTTTAGTATGTATCCTCCCCAGTGTTTAGGCCTCATGGGGTTATTGCCAAATTTTTCTCTATAAAAATTGACATTATTTTCTAAGTCTTTTCTATCATTCATTATCTTGCTTTGTATCGAGGCCCATGCTCCTATTCGAGATTCCAGAGGTCTGCTTTCATAATACAAATCAGATTCTTTGGAATCTATTTTTCTGACAATTCCCTCTATCCGTACCTGACGCTCTAATGTTTGCCAAAAAAACAATAGACATGCTTTTGCATTATATTCCAAGTCATTACCTTTGCGAGAATTGTAATTTGTGAAAAATACAAAACCATGACTGTCAAAATCTTTTAATAAAACTATTCTTGATGACGGTTCTCCTGCAACATTAACCGTACTTAGAACCATAGCATTAGGATCTGGTATTTTTTCTATCATTACATCGTTAAACCATAGTTCAAATTGATCGAAAGGTGATGATTTTAGTTCTTTTTCTGTAAGATTGCCTTTTTTATATTCTTGTCGTATGTTTGATATTAACATGTGATTGCTTTATCCATTTTAAGCACAAAGAAATGATTCTATAGCAAGATAACAATTTGTGTAATAATTATAGCGTTTTCTAGAAAAGTCTAACAATAATTATTGAAAATACAATTTTTCTTTAGATATTTAATTTTGATATTATTTCTGGAAGTTTTTTTATTAATCGCAAAAATTATTATGAATAGTGCAAAAATAGAAAGAAGATTTAGTGGCATAATTAAACTGTATGGTTATGTTAATTATCGAAAACTACAAGAATCACACGTGATTATTGTTGGTGTGGGTGGTGTAGGATCTTGGGCAGCAGAAGCTTTGGCAAGATCAGGTGTGGGTTCTTTAACATTGGTTGATCTAGATAATATTGCTGAGTCAAACATAAATAGACAAATACATTCCTTAAGTTCGACAATAGGCAAGTCGAAAGTTGAAGTAATGGCAGATAGGATTGCAGAAATAAACCCAAATTGTAATGTTGATATTATAGAAGATTTCTTATCTCATGAAAATATTAATAATGTAATAAATACAAAATGTAATTCAATTATTGATTGCATTGATAAGATTGATGCTAAGATAGAGTTATCATTATATTCAATAAAAAATAAATTACCTTTAGTTGTTTGCGGTAGTGCAGGGGGAAAAACTGATGCTTCAAAGTTATTGTATGGTGATATTTCAGTAGCAACACATGATCCAATTTTATCTAAAATGAGAAACATTCTTAGACGAAGATATCTTTTTCCTAAACATGTAATCAATGAAAATAATAAAAAATCTATACCTGTTATGGGTATTACGGCTATATGGTTTAATCAACAGACAATAACTCCTTTAGTTGAATGCAGAGAAGAATTTACACATAACTTATCATGTTCTGGCTATGGATCCGTTGTTACAGTAACGGCATCAATGGGTTTTATCGGAGCTAACATTGCTTTGAAAAATATATTAGAACAATAAAATTATATAATTTATATCTGTTCTATTTTAGGAAATTCTGTACAGCTTCTTGTGTTAATGTTAATTCACTAGATTTTTCTGATAGTGATTTGAAAGTTCCTTGAAATACTACATTGCCTCCACACGATCCTCCATTTGGTCCAATATCAACTATCCAATCAGCATTTGCTATAAATTCTAGATTATGTTCTATAGCAATGATAGAGTTGCCAGAGTTTATTAGCTTTTGTAGCATTGTAACAAGATGATCAACATCAGACATAGATAACCCAGTAGTTGGTTCATCCATAACATATATTGTATGTTGTTGTATGTTTTTACGATCTTTGCTTATTAAAATATCATTTTTTATAAGCTCTGATACAATTTTAATTCTTTGAGATTCGCCACCAGATAATGTGGAAGATGATTGACCAATAGAAAGATAACCTAGTCCTATATCATGTAAAAATTTTAGAGGTCTATATATTAACGGAAAATTTATAAAATGTGCCATAGCTTGATCTACTTCCATCATTAATGTTTCTCCTATATTCTTGTCGAGAAATTCAATCATTAATGTTTCTTTGTTAAATCTTAATCCATTGCAGCATTCACATATGATTTTAACATCAGGCATAAAATTCATTTCTATTATTTTAGTACCAAGGCCATTACATTCTTTACATCTTCCTTCTTTTGAGTTAAATGAAAATCTTGAATGATCCCATCCCTTTATTTTTGCAGCTGTAGTATTTGCAAATTTTTTACGAATTTCGTCCCAAAAACCAATATAAGTTGCTGGGCATGATCTTGGTGTTTTACCTATAGGGTTTTGATCTATTGATACTATATTATTGATGTTGCATATACCTTCTATGCATTCACAATTAGTATAATGCTTATTATTAATGTCTTTAAGTACACGATGTATATTTTTAAATAAGATCTCTTGTATTAGTGTAGATTTCCCAGATCCAGATACACCAGTCACAACATTTAAGCAGCTTAATGGAAATTGAGCATTAACACTATTAATGTTATGTAGATTTGCATTTTTTATTTGTATAAATTTTGTTTTACTATTTATTATTCTTTTTTTATAATAATTGCCTGTTCTTTCTTTTTTTAAAAATCTAGCTGTTACTGAATCTTTTGATGCTAATACTTCACTTAAGCTTCCTTGCGCTACAATTTTTCCACCTTTGAGACCTGCGCCAGGACCCATGTCAATTATATGTGATGACTCCTTTATCATATCAGAATCGTGTTCAACTACTACTATTGTATTTCCTTTATTTTTTAAAGATAAAAGTGAATTTATCAACTTTTTATTATCTACAGGATGCAATCCAATTGTTGGTTCATCTAAAACATAACAGGCTCCTTGTGTATCAGATCCTAGTTGTGCTGCTAAATGTACTCTTTGTGATTCTCCCCCAGATAAAGTTGGTTCTGGCCTATCTAGCTCCAAATAACCTAGGCCTACTTCTTTCATAAAATATAATTTGCTGCAAATTTCTTTTAAAATATTTTTAGCAATTAAATTTTCCCTATCTTTAATTTTGATTTTTCTAAAAAAATTAATAACATCATTAACTGACATAGATAGAATTTCTGCTATATTGTATCCATGCCAGTACACTGAAAGTGCTTCTTCATTAAGTCTTTTGCCATTACATTTATTACACGATAATATATCTTCTGAAGAATATTGATTTTTTTTATTTTTGACAGTATTGTGTATTCCTGTTCCTTTGCAAACAAGACAGTGTCCAATTTTAGAGTTATGAGAAAATAGTAGCGGTTCTAATTTGGGCAACACTATATTGCAATTAACACATGATGGTTTTATGTTATACAATTTTTCAGAAATTAATTTTTGGGATAATATTTTTGATATGTATTTGCCGTCAATTATATGAGTTTTTGTATCATCTATTAATAAAATTTTTATAAAACCATTACTAGTATCTATAGCATAATTTACTAATTTTCGAAGTTTTTCCTCCTGATTATTTTGTATTAAGATATTTCCTATTAGTTTATCTATAACAATATTATCGATGCTAGACATTAATAATAATTCTTCTTGAGTGATAGATTTATTTTTCACAAACAAAAACTTATAATCTTCTTTTTCTATATAATTTCTAAAATTATTATTTTTTATGTTTATAGGAGAGAATATTATTATATTCAAATTATGGTAATCTCTGAGTATTTTGGCTATGATCTGATCAACGGTATGTGTTTTAATAATAGTGTTGCATATAGGGCAATGCTGTTCACCTAGTTTTGCATATATTATTCTTAGAAAGTTATGTATTTCTGATATATTTGATACTGTTGATTTATAGTTCCCTAGTTCTTTATGTTGTTTTATAGCTATAGTAGGCGGAAGGTTAATTATTTTACCTACTTTGGCTCTTTTTGATGACTGAATGATTGATTTAGCATAAGAGTTCAGTGTTAATAGATATCTCCTTTGTCCTTCATTAAACAAAATATCAAAGGCAAGTGTAGATTTTCCTGATCCAGAAACTCCTGTAATGACAGTAAATTGATTTAAAGGTATTTTTATATCTATATTTTGTAGATTATTCTCTTCAGCATTATATATTTCTATATATCTTTCATTTATCAAGTTATCTTTAACTTTTTGTGAATAATGTTTTTTACAAGTATTTATTTTATTAGTACTGTAACTTAGTGCTTTTCCAGTATAAGATAAATTATTTCTCATTAGTGATTCTGGATAATCTTCAGCTACAACATATCCTCCTTTATCACCACCTTCTGGTCCTAAATCTATAACCCAGTCCGATGTCCTTATAACTTCTAAGTTATGTTCTATCAATATTATAGAATGCCCTGTATCTATAAGTTTATGTAAAAATTCTATTAGATTATATATTTCATTTACATGTAAACCTAATGTAGGCTCATCTATTAATAGCATATGACTATTTTGTTTTCGAGAGTTATTATGTAATATGTTTATAACATTACATATCAATTTTATTCTTCTTAATTCTCCATTAGACATTTCTGCTAATGTTTGACCTAATTTTAGATAATCTAGCCCTATATCAACAAGCAGAGATAGTTTATTAATTATTTCAGGAATAGTGCTAAAGAAAACAATAGATTCATTAACAGTCATATC